>JANXYW010000148.1 GCA_025355835.1 Chloroflexota bacterium | reverse complement strand
TCGGCTTCGGCGATGGCGGCGGCACTCGCGATCGGTACGGCGGCGATTGTGGTCATGACAGCGGATCCGTTCCGGGCAGATGCACCGGTGACCCGGTGAGCATTCGGCGGTAGCGGCCGAGGGCCCAGAGCGGCCAGTAATCGCGATACAAGTGGTAGTTGAGCATGAAGTCGCGCGGGAAACCGGTGCCGGTGAACTCCGGCTCGTCCCAGCCGCCTTCGGCGCGTTGCGCCGCCACCAGCCAGGCGATGCCATTGCGCACGGCATCGCTATGGACTTCGTCCGCCGCCAGCAGGCCGAGTAGCGCCCACGCGGTCTGCGACGCCGTGCTGGGACCGCGACCGCGCTCCGCACCCGGGTCGTACGACGCGCACGACTCGCCCCAGCCGCCGTCGGCGTTCTGGCGCTCGATGAGCCAGCGCGTGGCGCGGCGAAAACGACTCGGAGCGACGCCAGCCGCGACGAGCGCGGGCAGCGCGGCGCCGGTGCCGTAGATGTAGTTCGATCCCCAGCGACCGAACCACGAGCCGTCGGGCTGCTGTTCCTGCCAGAGATATTCGACAGCGTGACGCATCATCGCGTCGCCGGCGGGCACGCCGTCGAGGGCGAACATTTCTGCAATGTGAGCAGTGACATCTTCGCTGGGCGGATCGATTGTAGCGCCGAAATCGGCGAAGGGAACCTTCGTGACGAACGCGCTCGTGTTGTCGCGATCGAACGCACCCCAGCCTCCGTTACGCGATTGCATCGCGCGGAGCCACGCGCGGGCGCGCCGCGCGGGTGGCTGCCCGTCGCCGTCGAGGCCGAGGAGGCGGAGCGCCATCAGCACCTCGGCCGTGTCGTCGGTATCGGGGTACTTCTCGTTCGCAAACTCGAACGGCCAGCCGCCGGGATCGACGCCGTGGACGTTCACGCACCAATCGCCGGGGCTGCGCACTTCGCGCTCGAGCAGCCACGCTCCGGCGCGGCGCATCGCCGGATGATCCGCGGCGACGCCGGCCTCGCGCAGGCCGATGACTGCGAGCGCCGTATCCCACACCGGCGAGAGGCACGGCTGCATCGTCCACGTGTCATCGGTCTCGACGGCGAAGCTGGTGAGAAGTCCCCGAATGCCCTTCGCCATCACCGGATGATCGTTCGAGTAGCCCTGGCAGCGCAGCGCGATGAGCGAGTACACCCACGGCGGTTGGATGCCGCCCCACGAGCCATCTTCTTCTTGATGGTCTACGATCCAGCGCTCGCAGGCGGCCAGTGCGCGGCGGCGCAGCGGCTTCCACGGCGAGCGCTCGTGCAGCCGCAGCACCCTATCGAGCGCGACGAATGCGTTGCGCCAGCTCAGCGGCCAGCGATCGCGGCGGAAGTTCATGCCATGACGGTCACGCGGGTCGAGGTACAACTCGTCGACATCCGCGCCGGGCGGCGGCGCAACGACGGGGCGATGCGCCGAAACGACGAGGATCGGCACGATCGTCGCGCGCGCCCACGAGGCGAACGCGTAGATGTTGATCGGCAAGCGCGGAGAGAGGAGGATCGCCTCGGGCGGCATGGCGGGCAGCGCATCCCAATCGAACTGGCCGAAGAGCGCGAGCCAGAACTTCGTGAAGATGCGGGTAGATGCGATGCCACCGCGCCGACGCACGAACTCCCGCGCGCGCGTCATGTGCGGCGATGACGCATCCGCGCCCGCGATCTTCAGCGCGAAGTACGCTTCCGTCGTGATGCTCACGTCTCCCGGGCCGCCGAAGTAGATGGGCCACGAACCGTCGGGCAGTTGCCGTTCGAGCAGGTAGTTGCTGATCTTGCGCCAGCGGTGCGCATCGCCCATGCCGAGGAAGTGTTCGAGCAGCAGGTGCTCGGACGCCATCGTGGCGTTCGCTTCGAGTTCGCCCCACCAAAATCCGTCGTTCGATTGCAGCGCGAGCAGATGCTCGATCGCGCGGTCGATGCCGGCATCGAGACCGACGACGGCTGATAGTGCGGGCGCGGTATCAAGCATGTTCGATCATCAATCGAGGCGGCTCCAAGCGCACGCGTGTCCCGGCAGCGTTCTCGCCGTCATGGATAGCGATTGCTCGTGGCGAGACGGGCGCGGGCGTCATACTTTGCACTGCAAGGTACCTTGTACTACCGTGTATCTTACGGCGACGCGGATGGCTGTCAACCCCTTGACGGGCCTCTGCCGGGTTCGTAGGCTTGCATCGCAAGGAGCCGGGATCGTGACATTGACCCGTTATCTGACGCAGCTGCTCAAAGGCAACACGGACGTCCTCATTCTTTCCTTGCTTGAGCGAGAGGCGATGTACGGTCACCAGCTCATGGACGAACTGGAGCTTGCGTCATCGGGATTCTTCAAAATCAGCGAAGGCACTCTGTACCCGGCGCTGCACCGGCTGACGCGGAACGGCTTGATCTGCGGCAAGTGGGCGGAGATCGCTCCCGGCAAGGAGCGCAAGCTCTACACCGTAACCCCGAAGGGCGAGCAGGAGTTGGCGGCTTGCCGATCGACGTGGGGCGACTTCGCAACGGCGATGGGGCTGGTCGCCGGGCCGGCAACGACGTAACGCCAGAACGGCGTCGAGGAAACGGGATGTTTCCCCAACCCCCCACATATTTCGATCGCCTGCGCGAACACCTCCGGCTCGACGACTCCGTCGAGTCCGACATCGTCCGCGAACTGCAATCGCACGTAGAAGACGGCGTCGACCGGCTTGTACACGAAGGTGTGCCTGAGCACGATGCACGCGCGCGCGTCATCGGACGGATGGGGCGGCCGCAGACGCTGGCGCACCTGATGCGGCGCGCGCATCTGGTAACGCCGTGGCCGGAGGCGCTTGCTGGCGCCACGCCAATGCTCCTGATGGCGGCGCTCATCGCGGGAACGCTCTGGCAGCAACCGGTGATCGCGCTCGCGGCCAGTGTGCTCGTTGTTGCCGTCACCCTGTTCGGGTTGTTCCAGGGGCGGCCAACGTGGTTCTACCCGTGGGCCGGCGTCGCATTGACGATGCCGCTCGTCGCCGGCTACATCGCGTTCGAAGTGCTGCGTGAACAGATACCGGCCCTTGCATCTGGAAGCGCGAGTCCGACGGTGGTGCTTGGCATTGCCGGTGCGGGGCTCTACTTCCCGGTCGGACTGATCGTCGTCGTGGGCGCCGTGCTGGTCGCGGCGCGGCGCGACTGGCTCGATGCGTCGGTGCTGCTGTCGCCGCTTCCGGGCGTGTTCGCGTGGATCATCGCCGTGCACCACGCGGGTGGCATCCGGCACGCCAACGCATCGATGGCGGGCACATCGCAGCTGCTGGGCGTGGCGTACGTGTGCATGGCGTTCGCGACGATCGTCGTGCTGCGCGCGCGCTCGCGGACGACGAAGATCGCGACGATGGTCGTCGTCGCGGTTGCGCTTGTATCGTTGGGTACACCGCTCGATTCGCAGGCAGCGCTGCTGACCGTCGGCCTCCGGGCGGGCCTGCTTGGCGTGTTCCTCTTGAGCCCGGCGCTCGTTGTTCACCAATCGCTCGAACGGTAATCTCCACTCCCCTCCCGCCAGCGAAGTGACCGGGCGTGTGCGAACGGCATAGCGCGTATCGCGTGATACTCTTTCGTTCCTTCGATCGGGAATCTCCGGTCGGGTTCGGCAGGCGACAAACATCGAGCTTGAGGAGCGCGTGACATGACCGAATCGGGGCTCTTCGACCTGACGGGCAAGGTGGCGCTGGTGACAGGCGGCAGCCGCGGGCTGGGCCGTGAGATGGTGCGCGCATTCGCTCGCGCGGGCGCGAACGTCGTCATCGCGAGCCGCAAGCTCGACGCGTGTCAGGAACTGGCAGACGAGATCCGCTCGACGACTGGACGCGAAGCGCTCGCCGTCGCATGTCACGTCGGCGAGTGGGATCAGCTCGAACAGCTTTCGAACGCGGCGTACGAGCGCTTCGGCAAGGTCGATGTGCTGGTGAACAATGCGGGGCTTTCGCCGATCTACGATCGCGTGGGCGACGTCACCGAGGCACTGTACGACAAAGTGCTCGATGTCAATCTCAAAGGGCCGTTCCGGCTGACGGCGCTCGTTGCCACGCGCATGGCGGCGGGCGACGGCGGCTCGATCATCTTCGTTTCCAGCACGGCATCGCAAAGCCCGGGAGCAAACACGATCCCATACGGCGCGGCAAAGGCCGGCGTGAACAACATGACCGTCGGCTTCGCACGGGCATTCGCGCCGAAGGTGCGCGTGAACTGCATCGTCCCGGGGCCGTTCCTCACGGACATTTCGAAGGCGTGGGACATGGAAGCGTTCAAGCAGACTGCGCGGCGCGGCATCCTGCTGCAGCGCGGCGGCGAAGCGCAAGAGATCGTCGGCGCGGCGTTGTATTTCGCTTCCGCCGCGTCGAGCTTCACGACGGGTTCGCACCTCGTGGTGTCGGGCGGAACCGCGGGCGGGTGACGATGTCGAACTTCGGAATCGATGCGGAACTGATCGACTTCGCCATCCTGAGCGCATGGATGGATGATGCCGGGCTGCCACGCGGAGAGTTCGCTTCCGTGGAAACACTGGCGGGCGGCACACAAAACGTCCTGCTGAAATTCGAGCGCGGCGATCGCGCGTACGTGCTGCGGCGCGGCCCGCGATTCCTGCGGCCAAAGAGCAACGAAGTGATGCGCCGCGAACAGCGGATGCTGCGCGCGCTGTCCGGCACGGATGTCCGCCATCCTCGCTTCATCGCCGGCTGCGAGGATGAAGCCGTCATGGGCGGCGCGGTCTTCTATCTCATGGACCCCATCGATGGGTTCAACCCGTCCGTCGCGCTGCCGGCGCTGCACGCATCCGACCCGGCCATACGGCGTCAGATGGGGTTCGAGATCGCGGACGGGATCGCGGCGCTTGCGCGCGTCGACTACATGACTGTGGGACTCGACGGGTTCGGGCAGCCGGACGGATTTCTTGAACGCCAGGTTCCCCGATGGCTTTCCGAACTGGAGTCGTACGACCGCTTCGACGGCTACCCCGGGCCGGAGATCCCGGGCATCGAGCGGGTGGCGGCGTGGCTGGACGCGAACCGGCCGTCGGCGTGGACGCCTGGCATCATGCACGGCGACTACCACTTTGCGAACGTCCTCTACTCGTACACCGGGCCGGAACTGGCAGCGATCGTCGATTGGGAGATGTGCACAATCGGCGATCCCTTGCTCGATCTGGGGTGGCTCCTGGCGACGTGGCCGGACGCGAATAATCCTTCCGCTGGTGTGGGCGCCGGCATCGCAGCCGCGGGCGGGCTGCCGACGACGGACGAGATCGTCGCGCGCTACGCAACCGGTTCAACGCGCGACTTGTCAGCAGTAGGCTGGTACGCCGTGCTGGCATGCTTCAAGCTGGGCATTGTGTTGGAAGGCACGCATGCCCGCGCATACGCGGGCAAAGCGCCGAAAGCCGTCGGCGACACGCTGCACGCGACGACGCTCGGCTTGTTCAGCCGGGCCGCATCCTTGATCGAGAAGAACTGAGTACACAGCAGGTATTCGATAGTACGGAGGAAGACAGATGATCGACTTCGAGATCCCAGAGGACGCGAAGGCAGTGCGCCTGCGCGTGCGGAAGTTCGTGCACGAGGAGTGCATGCCGGCCGAGAAGGAGCTGGAGACGCGGCCGTACAAGGAGGTGCTGGGTGACCTTCGGAAGAGCGCGCGATCGCAGGGACTGTGGTGCCCGTTCATCCCGCCGGAGTACGGCGGCATGGGCCTCGGCCCGCTGGCGAACGCGCTGGTGCAGATGGAGCTCGGCGAAAGCTACCTCGGCGCGCTTGCGATGAACACGCAGGGCCCGGACGATGCGACGATGCTGACGCTGCTCGTCCACGGCACCGACTTCCAGAAAGAGAAGTACTTGAAGCCGTTGCTCAACGGCGAAAAGCGCATCTGCTATTCGATGACGGAGAAGGCGGCAGGCGCCGACGCAACGGGCATGCAGACGCGTGCCATTCGCGACGGCGACAACTGGGTGATCAACGGCGAAAAGTGGTTCAGCAGCGGCGCATCGGTCGCGGACATCGCGATGGTGATGGCGAAGACTAGTCCGGACGCGCCGCGGCACCAGCAGTTCAGCACGTTCCTGGTCGAACTGCCGAACCCCGGCTACCAGATCGTTCGCAACATCAAGACGATGGCGGGCGAGAGCCGCCTGGGCGAGGTGCTTGGCGGCGGACACGCCGAGATCATCATCAAGGATCTGGTTGTGCCGAACGAGAACATCGTCGGCGGCGAAGGCCAGGGCTTCAACATGGGGCAGCACCGCCTGGCGTACGGACGGCTGCGTCATGGCATGCACAACGTCGCAATGGCGCAACGAGCGCTGGACATGGCAGCGAAGCGCGTCCTGGAGCGCTCAACATTCGGGCGGCCGCTCGCCGATCGGCAGGGCGTGCAGTGGATGCTCGCCGACTGCGCGAGCGAGCTGTACATGGCGCGGCTCGTGCTGCTGCATATCGCGTACAAAGCGGAGAAGGGTCTCGATCTTCGTCAAGAGAACTCGATCGCCAAGGTGTTCCTGGCGCACATGGTGCACAAGGTCGTCGACACAGCGATCCAGTTGCACGGCGCGCTGGGATACAGCGAGGACACGCCGCTTGCGCGCTGGTACACGAGCATCCGCTCGCAGCGGCTGGTCGATGGGCCGGACGAAGTGCACCGCTGGACGGTCGGTCGCAACGTGCTGAAGGCGTACAAAGAATTCGGCACGACCGCATCCGCTGCCGGTGGCGATCTGCTGTAGGCGTTTCCAAAGACGGGGGCATCGATGAAGGCGCTGTGCTACGAGGGTCCGCGCGCGATCCGCTATTCGGACTTCCCGGAGCCAGCGATCCGTGACGAACGCGACATTATCGTGCGCGTCGAGCAGGCCGGGATCTGCGGCAGCGACCTGCACATCTACAATGGTCAAGGGTTCAGCCCCGATACCGGCTTCTGTGTCGGACACGAGGCGGTCGGCGAAGTTGTTGCCGTCGGTCGCGGCGTGTATCGACGCAAAGTCGGCGAGAAGGTGATGATCTCCGCCGCCGTCGGCTGCGGCGAGTGCGTGCCGTGCCTGGGCGGACACGTGACGCGCTGCGAGACAGGTCGCGTCGGCTGCTACGGCCTGAGCCATCAACTCGAGGGATGTCAGGCCGAGTTCGTGCGCGTGCCCGCCGGCGATTTCAACGCGACAACCTTGCCGGATGGGCTTTCGCTCGATCAGGCGCTGATGCTCACGGACAACCTTGCGACGGCGTACTACGGCTGCCGCAATGCGGAAATTAGCTCGGCCAAGACGGTCGCGGTCGTCGGCCTGGGTCCGATCGGGCTGATGGCCGTCGAAGCGGCATTCGTTCTTGGCGCGAGCCGTGTGTTCGCTATCGACCTCGTGCCGGAACGGCGCGCGATTGCGGCGTCGCTCGGTGCGCACGCACTCGATCCGGCGACGGCGCCTGCAGAGATCGAGGAAGCCACACACGGGCGGATGATCGACAGCGTCGTGGAGGCGGCAGGCGCCGACGCCACCGTCGCGCTTTCGATCTCGCTTGCCGGCGCTGGAGGAACCGTGTCGGTCGTCGGCGTCAACCAGACGCGGGACTTCCATTTCAACATGGCGGCGGCGTTCATGAAGAATCTCACGTTCCGCATCGGCACCTGCTCCGTGCAATGCCACTGGCCGGAGCTGGTTCCGCTCGTCCGAGAAGGGCGTCTGCACCCCGAGCGTATGATCTCGCATCGGCTGCCGTTGGCCGAAGGCGAGCAGGCGTACCGGATCTTCGCCGGCCGTCAGGATGGCGCGTTAAAGATGGTTCTTACGGTCTAAGCGCATCGCGACTTGCGATCACCTCCGGTGTACGCGGTACGATGGCAATATCATCAGCGCGTTTCTGAGAGGAGCTTGAGGTGGGTGACAAGAGTCCCAAGGCCACGGCGAAGACGGGCAAGCAGAAGTCCCAGAAGAAGGCCGGCGCAACAAAGGCGCCCGCGAAGAAGTAGCACGAGCGACACTGCATGAAGAGCACGATCAAAGGTCGGGGGAAACCCTCGACCGTCGTCTACTGCGTCTTGCACGAAGGGCGCGTCACGCTGGTCAGTTCTGCGTCGCTTGATGTCAGCGGCATTGCACCGGAAGCATTTGTCGGCACTCCGGTGACAGACAACGTCCACCCTGACGATCTTGCGCGCGTCGCCAAGTTCCTTGAGCCCGGTTGGGCGGGGTCATTCAGCGAGCCCGTACGCCTGCGAGATGCCGACGGCGGCTGGAGTTGGCGCATGATGCGCGGCGTCAGAACCATCGACGCCGACGGACGGCCAAGTGCCGTGCTGCGGTTCAAGAAGATCGACGAGCCGCCATCGTAAGATGCGGTGCTGGACGCCGTGATTGCCGCTAGCGCTTGCCCTTTGGTCCCGCGAAACGAGCAGGACGGCCGCGCTCGTTGTCTCGCGGCCTAGGCTTACCAGCCGACTTGGGCTTCGGCTGCTGGCCCGTGGGTGAGTCTGTGCTCTTCTGACGCGCGAGGCTGAGGTTTGCATCGCCATCGCGAAGCGTGACGACCGCGGCGAGTTCCAGGATCTTGCTCGCGACGCTGTTCCGGACATCGATAAACGTTGCTTCCGCCTGTACGTCGATGTTGCCGATGTCCGAGCCGGGGATGCCAGCATCTCCTGCGATGCTCTTGACGATATCGCCCGGCCGCACGCCGCGCCGCCTCCCAGCATCAAGCACGAGGCGCGTCGTATCGGCTTGCGTGATGCGACCGTCGGAAACGGGGCCGGTTGGGAGCACCGGGCCGCCGGTGGCCTCGAATGCCAGCTGAATCGCGCCGGCCGCGATCTGCATCGCGCTGAACTCTTCGGCCAGCTCCGCCGCGACGAGTCCGTACGGCTGACCGGCGCCCGCGCGCAGCGTTTCGCGCAACGACTCCATAAACGCCTTCGTGCGCCGCGCGGCGACGTCTTCCTGCGTTGGCAGCTGCAACGGTTTCAGCTTTTTGTGGATGTCTTTCTCGATCAACCGCAGCAGGCGCAACTCGCGCGGCGTGACGAGCGTGATCGCCTCGCCTTTGCGACCCATGCGCCCTGTGCGCCCGATGCGATGCACGTACGCGTCCGCGTCGTCCGGGATGTCGTAGTTGATCACGTGCGTCACGTCAGGGATATCGAGCCCGCGCGCAGCCACGTCGGTGGCGACGAGCAGGCTCACCTTGTTCGCGCGGAACTTGCCCAACACGCGCTCGCGCTGCGCCTGGCTCATATCGCCATGAATGGCGTCTGCGCCATACCCGCGCGCTTGCAGCGTCGACGCGAGATCCGCCGCCTCGCTTCGCGTGCGGCAGAAGATAATCGCCGAGTGCGGCTCCTGCATGTCGAGAATGTTGGTGAGCGCGTCGCGCTTGCCGCGCGGCTGGGTCTCGTAGTAGACCTGGTGGGTCAGCGGCACTTCCTTCGCTTCGTGCGCAAGGGAGATGGTCTGCGGATTGTTCATGTAGCGGCGCGCGAGCGTCTGAATGCGCGGCGGTATGGTCGCCGAAAACAGCGCCATCTGCCGCCCCTTCGGCGTCTGATCAAGGATGAGTTGAATGTCGTCGATGAAGCCCATGTCCAGCATCTCGTCGGCTTCATCCAGCACGACGATGCGGACGGTATCGAGCTGCAGCGTGCCGCGCCGGATGTGATCCATCACGCGACCGGGCGTACCCACGACGAGATGCGCGCCGGCCCGCAGGCCGCGCAGCTGGTGCTCGTACGCCTGACCGCCGTAGACCGGCAGCACGTTGACGCGGCAGTTCCTCCCGATCGAGTGCGACGCCTCAGCCACCTGCACGGCCAGTTCGCGCGTGGGCGCGAGCACGAGCGCCTGCACGACGCGTTTCGCGGGATCGATGAGTTCCATGATCGGAATCGCGAACGCGGCCGTCTTGCCGGTGCCCGTCGGCGCCTGCGCAACGATGTCGGCGCCGCTCATCAGCGCCGGAATCGCCTGCTTCTGAATCGGCGACGGCTCTTCAAACCCGAGCGCTTCGATCGCCTTCATGATCTCAGACTTCAAGCCCAATGTGTGGAACAGCGTTTGCACGAACGAACCTCCAGCGCCCGATGTTGGGACGCACCATGATCGGCATCTTCTGTGGCCGCTCGATCGCGCGACAACAGAAGGCCCGGCTGCGCTTCGGCGCCGGGCCCGATGCTTCGTAAAGCTATGCGGTCAGTGTACTGGTATGGACGGCGCCGCGTACCGGCTTGGTTGTAGGCTCACGTATCAACCCCAAAGTGCCCATCTCGCACATCGGGATCAACACCCGAGCGGCGACCTCTACGGCCGCCGGCGCTACCGTACAGAAGCGAGGCGCGATTCGGCGTCTGCCGCCGTCGCCGGCCGAAGGCGTACGTCGGACTCGCTAAACACGCGTGTCCACGACGCGAACTCAAGCAGAATGCCGTCCGGATCCATGAAGTAGATGGATCGCACGAATACGCCCGGGTACATCTCGCGCGCAATCTGCGCCGGGCTGTCGTCGTGGTTCAGCACCGGCGATGTCGCGATGCCCTTCTCGTGCAGCTTAGCAACGGCCGCATCGAAATGCTCCTCAGGAATGTCAAAGGCGATGTGGTTCATGGAGCCGTGCGCCGTGACCAGCTCGCCGCTGCCGGGCATATGCGCCGGCGAAGCGACGCCAGGCGCGGCATCGGGCGCGTTGGGAAACCAGAAGAACGCGAGTGAGTCGCCATTGCCCATATCAAAGAAAAAGTGCTGGCCCATGTTGTTTGGAAGCTCGATCGTCTTGATCAGCGGCATTCCCAACAGGCCGGAATAAAAATCGACCGTGCGCCGCATATCCTTGCAGACGAGCGCCAGGTGATTGACGCCGCGAATCGGAAACTCGTTGTTCGTCTTCTTCGTCAGGTCGGGCTTCGACATGCTGTCCTCCTGCGGTTGGCGCACCCACTCGTGGCGCCGCGTTTCCTGTGCGCCTATCGTATCACGATGCCACACCACCGCGCGTGAAGAAACGGCCCCTTACGCGTCTCGGGCCTCCGCACGTTGTACACTCGCGCCATCTCGTCAAGTTGCCCGCAAGAAGGAGCCCAACGATGCCACGATTGCGCCAAGTTTCACGAGCCGGCGCGCCGCCCGCGGTCGCGGCCATGTATGCGCGGCTGTTCGGCGAACGCGACCCGGTTGCCGAGCCAGGCACCGCCACCGGCACGCCCGGTAACTGGTGGACCGTTTTTGCTCTCGTGCCCGACGTCCTGGCGCACGCGCAGGCGGGCTTCGCATTGCTCAACAACTCCTCGCGCGCGTTGACGCCGTACCAGCGGGAGCTGGCGTTGACGCGCGCTGGGTTCGCGCGAGGCAGCCAGTTCGTCTTCTCGCAGCACTGCAAGGCCGCTCGCCACGCCGGAGTGCCCGACGAGAAGCTGGCCGCGCTGCCGGCCTGGGCCGTCTCATCCGTGTTCGACGCCGGCGACCGTGCGATTCTCGCCTACGCCGACGAGATGACGCTCGCTGACGGGCGGGTGCAAGACGCAACGTTCGCCGCCCTCCGGAAGCGTCTCTCCGACGAGGCGATTCTCGAACTCACGTACGCCATCGCCACCTACGGCATGCACGCGACGATCTGCCGCGCGCTGCGCCTGGAGTACGACGACATCGACGAACGCGTTACGGAGATCGCCGCGCCGTCATCTGCGAGCGCCGCCGACGTCATGGGGCAGATAGCTCGCACATAGCCGCGTGACGATGGCGCAGCATTGTCGGCTAGCTGTAGCGTGTCGAGTGCGATGCGGTAACTAAAGAAGGGCAGCCGGATGAGTGCAAGCAACGGCGGAAATCGACGCTGGAAGAATCAAGAGCGCAGCATCGCTACGGCACTCGGAGCATCGCTCGTCGCCAACATAGGCGTGCGACGAAGCGACATGGAGCTGGCACAGTACGGCATTGAGGCGAAGACCATGAAGGCCATCCCGGCTCGCGTGAGCAAGGCGATGGATCAGAGTGTCGATGCCTGTATCAGAACCGGCAAAGTGCCGGTCCTCGTCCTGAACCAGCCGCGCATCGGCAGAAAACCGCTTCGCTTTGTGGTCATGCGTCTAGAGGACTGGCAGGCAAACAACGCACAGCGTGACGCAGCGCGGGGCGAATGAATCGCCCGGACGCCAGGACATCATCAGCACCACGTGTGACCTGCCAAGGATCGGTGTCATGCCGGAAAAAGAACGGCCGAACGGCCCTTCTCGACCGCGCCGCGGGTTGACTACGCTGATGTAGGAGGTTCACGATGACCAGCCGACGCAATATCACCAAGAAGAACCGTCAAGCGCATGAGATCTGCGCAGTGTGCGCGCGCTCGCGCACCATGAGTGCGCGCGACGCGTGCAACCGGGCACCCTGCCTGGTCGCGACGCTGCAACTCCGACAGATGAAGGAATCGTTGAAATGACCTTCAAGCGCTCGTCCTCGCTATTCCTCTTGCTCGTGGCGCTTGTCACCGGAGTCGTGGTGATGAGCGCGGTCGCCTTTTCCGCCATGGCGCGCGGCGGATGGGACATAGGCTGGGGCATGGGGGGCGGCCACATGATGGGCGGCGGCGCCAACACGTCGAACGCGCCGGTGTCGGTGGGCAACTCGACGGAGAGCGTGGCGATCCGTGACTTCGCGTTCACCCCGGGAAACCTCCAGGTGCCGGTCGGCGCCAAAGTGACCTGGACGAACTACGACGCCGCGCCCCATGACGCGACGGCGAAAGATGGATCTTGGGGTACCGGTATTTTCAGCAAGGGCGAGAGCAAGACCCTGACCTTCGACAAGGCGGGCGACTACAGCTACTACTGCACCGTGCACCCGAGCATGGTGGCTCGTCTGCAAGTCCGATAGCTGCGGAGGTATGGGCTGAATGAGTGCGAGTGCGAGTCACACGGCTCCCGCGGTCGCGAGCGGGGACGGCGAACGGCGCGGCCTGCTGGCGCGGATCACGGCGGCCCTGTCCGCCGCCATCGGCACCGTCGCCGGTATCGCGCCCCACGTCCTGCATCACGTCGGGCCGATCGCGGGGGCGGCGCTGCTGACGGGCGCGGGCGGCACCGTGCTGTTCGGCGCCATTGGCTTTCTGCTGACCGTGCCGATGCTGCTGCGGCTCAAGCGCCGATTCGGCACGTGGATCGCGCCGGGTATCGCGCTGGCCATCTTTGCGGTCATGTTCACGGTGTCGACGCTGTGGATTGGTCCCGCTATCCGAGGCGACGCTGGCAGCGACAACGGCGGACAACCGGTAGACCATTTGTCGCACGATTCCTGACATTCGCAACAGGCATCAAGGCTCAGTAGATCTCGCAAGGCGGAGCCATAGGCCACATATGATCTGCGAGGCCCACAGCGGCGCCTTCGGATTCGTGTGTACCCACAGACAGCAGCGCGGAAACGCGTGCGTCACGACTTGTTCACTGCGCGAATGACGGCATCATCCGCGTCGATCTCTGTTTTCAGACCGACGGTCCCGACATGGAAAGACAGCAACGGCAGATGGCAAACGATGACTGCCCTGCCGGATGAGGTGCGGTGGACCGATCGGCAGATCGCCGACTTCGCCTCACGCCCGCCTCACGATGTCGCCCGCGACCTTCGGCCCAACGCGGACACAGGCCTCGCCGAACTCGGCCCAACACGAAGCTCCAGGCTAGTGTCCGGAGCTTCCTTATAAAGCGTGGGGATTGGAGCGGGAGACGAGGTTCGAACTCGCGACCCTCTGCTTGGGAAGCAGATGCTCTACCGCTGAGCTACTCCCGCTCGATGGAGTCTGCGTCGATTCTAGCGGACGCGCGATCGTGTTGCGAGCCGCCGGCGCGTGGCGAGCAGTCGCTTCGGCGTCGAACCACAGGGCTACGCGTTCCGCGCACATCTCGGCCATGTGTTGTCGTGTCGGCGATGCGAGGATTGGGGATTCTTGTTCGTGGCCGATCCCGAAGGGCGCCTCGTTACGCTGATCAGCCTCTTGGGAACGTGCCGGCCAGTAGCGCGTCAAGGGGGAGGGCGTCTGTAAAATCGCGCGGCGATTTTATGGATAACCCCTTGATGCGCGGCATTCAGTGTCCACGCTGGATGACTGAAGGTCAGTGGCGTCGAAGATGGACACGGACACCCGTTCACGGGTGGCCATGTTTGAACAACGGAGCCATCCGATAGCCGCACGAGGGTTAGGGTTACGCCTGAACCCACCACCTGTTCGAAGAATAGTTCGTCGTTGGAGCAGTTGAACGTAGGGGCGGTCGCTGACAGGTCGCCGCGCGCCGCGCGCCGCGAATATTGCCACGCCCGTTTGAAGATCCCAGATGCGAATAAACCCGTCGATGGTCCAGATGACAGCCCTGTCCCGCCGGCGGCGTGCTGGCGCTGAACGTGCCACCGGCACCCTTCCGGGCAGGGGACAATCGCTCCACCTCCAGACGAACCGCCGCCTGTGTCAGTGGCAAGAACGGCGCCCGTCACTGTATCGATGACGATGACGAATTCAGGTCCAGATCACCAGGGCGCATCCGTGTTCCAACAAGAGGGACTGTTCTTGACGGCGGGCAAAATCGTTTGGGTAAAGCCGCCCTTCAAACCGTACACTGGCGTTCTAGACCTGTGATGAGGACGGGGTAGGGGGTGTGCGAGTGGTTGTTCGACGCGTCGTCTCGATACTGTTCGGCGCAAGATGGCTTGTGCTCGGCGCTTTCGGAAGCGTGCTCTCTCTCGTGCTCGTGGTGGTGTTCGCGCCGGGTGTGTTTGGCAGCGGGCCGACCACGCAATCGGGCGACGCGGCATTCTTGGTGTTGCCGACGATCGACCCCGCACGGGCGCGCCAACAGACACCACCACCGGCGCCGCCTATCGCCCAAGCATCGCTCGCGCCGCCAACGCCAAGGCCAACGCCAGGGGTGCACATGACACGTGGAGCAGCGCCGCCGCCCACGGTGCGCCCGTCCCCGACGATTCGCCCGTTGCCCGCGATCACGGCGATACCGACCGAGCGGCCGACCCCTACGGTACGTCCTTCGCCGACTCCGCGTCACCGGTGAGAGCCCTTCGTGTTCTAGGAGGGGCGCACGATGAAACCGATGGTGCGCCGAACTCGATCTTACGCATGATGCCCCCTCGGTGATCTTACGTAGCGCCACCGGCAGCACCCCGGCTGCCAAGCTTCCAGCGCTGTGCGCCTCGATACCTACCACCGCTTCGAAGGAGGTTGCGCGGCCACGGACAAGAAGAAGAGTCTTGTCCAAGAGCAATGGATCGACATCTCGATCTTCGACAACGGTTTCGCGGCAAGAACCTTTATCGGCGCGGGCCCGCAAGCGCCATGGAGGAGCGAGTTCACGTGGACATGGTTGCTGGGAGGCGCAACCCACTTTTGGCGCGTGAATGCGCTACTGGGCGGCACTTGGCTCGCTAGTCGCGGCTATTCGTTCACGACGGGATATTGCTGAGCGGCACCGTTTCCGATGCGTCCGCGGCACGTCAACAGACGATAACTGAACGCATGTTCGCGTTGTCCGTAGCTACGAGTGCACAGCGGTTTGGCCGGGATAGTTGGGAAGCAGATGCTCTACCGCTGAGCTACTCCCGCTCGATGGAGTTTGCGTCGATTCTAGCGGACGCGCGATCGTGTTGCGAGCGGGCGGCGCATGGCTACGGCTGCGCGACAGGCGTCCCGACCAGCTGCTGCAAGCGATCGAGCAACTGCTTCTGCCGGTCGATTTCCGTACCGTAGCCCGCGAAGTCGCCGTTGCGCAGCAGCGTCTGCGCGCGGCTGTATGAATCCGACAGCTGCGCGATCAGCGATGCGACATCGCCCGTGGCCGGCGCAACGGTCTTCGACGCAAGCGGCGTTGCTTGTGGTGTTGCGGGCGGCGCCGTGGCGCCGGCGGGCGGTGCTGTGGCGCCGGCGGCCGGTGTCGCTGACGGCGA
>JANXYW010000130.1 GCA_025355835.1 Chloroflexota bacterium | reverse complement strand
GAGCAAACGCCCTGACGCATTTCGGCGTCAGCAGCGCGAACGCGCGGAGCCGAACGCAACGTGTCCGTTCTGCCAAGGGCGCGAGGCGGAGACGCCGCCGGAGTTGTTCCGCCTGCAAGACGACAAGGGGGGCTGGCGTCTCCGCGTCGTCCCGAACAAGTTCGCCGCCCTATCCGGCGACGGCAGCCGCGACCCGATCGCCAACGGCCTCGGGTTCACATCGATGCCTGGCAGCGGTTCGCACGAAGTCGTCATTGAGTCACCGCGCCACGACTGGGACATCGCCATCGCGCGCCCTGGCGAGGTTTATGACGTTCTGGCCACGTACCGTTTACGGCATCGCGCACTGCGCGACTCCGGCACCGCAGCGGTCATCATCTTTCGCAATCACGGCGCGGGCGGCGGCACGTCGCTGCCGCATCCTCACTCGCAGATCGTCGCCGCGCCCGTTGTGCCTCTGCTCATTCGGCATCGGTTCGATGTCGCGTTGCAGCACCACGACGAGACCGGTCACTGTCTCTACGTGGAGATGCTCCACCGGGAGTTGGCGGACGGGCGGCGCATCGTCGCACAGAACGAAGGCTTCGTGGCGTTCCAGCCGTTCGCAGCGGCCTCGCCCTTCGAGACGTGGATCGTGCCGCGCAGACATCGCGCCTCCTTCGCCGATACGACCGAGCAGGAACTTGCGCAGTTCGCCGCTCTCTTGCGAGACGTGCTCGCTGGCCTGCGCCAGCTGTTGGACGACCCCGATTACAACTACGTGATTCACAGCGCACCGCCCGGCGATGAAGGGCGACCGTACTTCCTCTGGCACCTGCAGATCGTGCCGCGGCTCACGACGCCGGCCGGCTTCGAACTCGGCTCCGGGATCTCGGTCAACCCCTCATCGCCGGAGATGACGGCGGCGTCCCTGCGTGAGGCAGTCGCCCAAGTGGAGGCCACCTGATGCTGCGTTTCGTCGACACCGCGACCGAGAGCATCGACCCGTACGTCGACCTCGTGCCCGCCGAGCAGCTCGGCCACGTCCGGGAGCTCGCTCGAGAGCTGCGGGGCGCGCGGATCCTCCAGCTGAACGCGACGTCGTACGGCGGGGGCGTGGCCGAACTGCTCAACTCTCTCGTCCCGCTCGAGAAAGGCCTCGGCCTCGACGTGCAATGGGGCGTGATGGTCGCGGAACCCTCATTCTTCGCGTTTACGAAACGTCTCCACAACGGTCTCCAGGGTGCGCCGCAGTTTGAGGTCACTAAAGACGAGGTCGAGGCGTACATGCGTCACAATACGCATGTCGCCGAAGAGATCCGCGGCAAGTACGACATCGTCATCGTCCACGACCCGCAACCGGCTCCGGTTCAGCTCCTCGCCAGAGACACTACAGCGAAGTGGATCTGGCGCGTGCACATCGATCTCTCCGCATACAATCGCGACGCGTGGGCATTTCTCGAGGAGCGGATCGAAGGGTACGACGCGTTCGTCTTCACGATGCCTGAGTTTGTGCCCAAGCCGCTCGACCAATCACGCGTCCACTGCTTCGCGCCCGCGATCGACCCGTTGAGCCCGAAGAACATCGCGCTGCCCGCAGACCTTCGCGATCGGATCGTGCGCTGGACGGGCGTGCAACTCGACCGGCCGATCCTCACCCAGGTCTCGCGCTTCGACCCGTGGAAGGACCCGCTCGGCGTCATCCGGGTGTACCGGGAGCTGCGCGAGAAGCACAAGGGCCTCCAGCTCGCACTGCTCGGCTCGATGGCGCTCGACGACCCGGAGGGCTGGAGCATCTACGACAAGATCACGCAAGTGGTCGAGGGCGATCCTGAGATCCACGTCGCCAGCAACTTCACTGGCATCGGCAACCTCGAGGTGAACGCGTTCCAGTCGGCCTCCGATGTCGTCATCCAGAAGTCGATCCGCGAAGGGTTCGGGCTGATCGTCTCGGAGACCCTGTGGAAGGGGACGCCGATCGTCGCCGGACGCACGGGCGGCATCCCGATGCAGCTGTCCGACGGCGAGGGCGGGTTTCTCGTGTCGCGGGAAGAGGACTGGGTGCCGCGCATCGATGCGCTGCTCTCCGACGGCGCCGAGGCGCAGCGCATCGGCGGCCTGGGGCGAGAGCGCGTGCGCCAGCACTTCCTGATCACGCGCCTGCTTGAAGACGAGCTTGGCTTGATGGCCGGCGTCCGCTCCGCACCGGCGTCGACGGCGACGCCCTCATGA
>JANXYW010000321.1 GCA_025355835.1 Chloroflexota bacterium | reverse complement strand
GCGCCGCCCGTTTGGAGTGCGATGGAAATCGAGGAGAAAGCGGCGCCGAACTTCGCCACGGTGCTGGTCGTCGAGGCCAATCCCGGTGATGCGATGGTGCTCCGGCGCATGTTGGGCGTGTACGGCCTGCGCACGATCGTACTCGTCGATTCGGCAGAGCGCGCACTGGCATTCTTGGCGCGCGAGTCTTGCGACTTGATGCTCACCGAGTACCCGCTTAAGGAGATGAACGGCGTCCGCCTGCTCGAACAGGTTCACCACGCGTATCCGGAGACGCGCGCGATCATGGTCAGCGGCGTCAACGACGAGCGTTTGATCGCGGCCGCGATCAATGCCGGCGCGGCCGACTTCATCGCGAAGGACGCGTTGCTGCAGGTGCACCTCTTCACGGCGATACGGAAAGCGCTCGCGACGCCGACTGCGCCCGTTGCCGCTGCGCCCGAGCAGACCATAGCGCCTGGGCCGGAGGCCATTATTCACGCGAACATCGATGCTAACTGGCTGCTCGATCCGGCTATCGAAGGCACGCATCTCGACGCGTTCGATCGTTCATCGGTGCTGGCCGGCACGCTTGATGAGAATCATTGGGCAGCCGCCAGAGACGCGTTCGCAAACTACATCCGCGTGTGCGATGATCCGCTGGCATCGGGCGCCAGGGCGCGAGAAGAAGCGCTCGTGCGCATGTTCATCGATTCCGGTTTCGGGCCGCTCGAAATCCTCACGGTGTTCCGCGACGCCGTGCGGGAATTGACGATCGATCCGCTCTTCGCGGGGCTACACCCGCGGGTGAGTATGAGCGCCGTGCTGGCACGCATCCTCTGCCGATGGGGCCAGGACTACCAGTGGCAGCTCTGGCTCCAGATCAACGAACCGGCTGCGTAGTCGAGGCTTACGCTCTCGCCACGGGCGCGCGCGCAGGACGCAGCAGCAGCACACTAAACGCCAGCACCCACGCGTAAAACATCAACGGCGCGATGTAGCCGCCGATGACGCCCGGCGCAAAGAATCCATCGCGAGCCAGCGCGCCCATGCCGATGAGATGCGCCGCCGCAACAGCAAACCCGTACCAGGCGAGCCACGCCGGCATCGCGCGCGATTGGAGCAGCGCGATGGAGAACGCGATCGCCGCGACGGCCGTCGGCACGCTCGCCATCGTGATGTTGAGCGTGTAGATGTCGAACAACGTCTTCTGCGTGTCAACGTTGCCAGCGCCCTCACGATAGACGAGCTGCAGCAGCACACCGAAGCCCACGTAGGCGATCGCGATGAACAGCATGCCACCCGCCGCGCCGACGGTGGCGAGCATCTCCGTATCCGGAGCGCGGCGGCGCAGCACGTCGCGAAGCCCCATGAAGAAGACGAGGTTGAACGCGAAGCTCAGCGCGATGAGGTAGACCAGCACCGCCAGCATCGTCCGATTGTCGGCGAAGAACTTCGCGATGTCCGATGCGGAGTCGGTCTCGTTCGGCGGCGAGAGCGCGCCGAAGATCGCGAACGCCACGATCGCGGAGACGACCGTGGCGATTCCGGCGAGACCGGTCCATCGTGCTGCCGATTGTTCGTTCATGACAACCTCCCCTTCCGACGCAGCGATTATCCTCCGCGCGGGGCAGGCTCGTCAACAGGAAAAAGCGTCGACGGCTATGCGCCGCCGCCGGCAGCGGTACCGATGCTCTCGGGCGCTTCCGCCGCGCCGTCGAAGCTGACGTTCGGCAGAATGCGGTCGAGCCACTTCGGCAGCCACCAGTTGCGGTCGCCCAATAGCTCCATCGTCGCCGGTACCAGTATCAGACGGACGATCGTCGCGTCGACGAAAATCGCCGTCGCGAGGCCCATGCCGAACTCCTTGATGACGCGGTCTTCGCCGAAGACAAACGTCACGAACACCGCTACCATAATGCCCGCCGCCGCCGTGATCACACGCGCTGTCGCGGCGAGGCCGTGGCTGACGGCTGATGCGTTGTCGTGCGTGCGCATGTACTCCTCGCGCACGCGGCTGATCAGGAAGACCTCGTAGTCCATCGAGAGTCCGAAGAGGATCGCGAACATCATCATCGGTAGGAACGTCTCGATCGGGCCTTTCTCGACCCCGAAGATGTTCGAGAACCAGCCCCATTGGAAGATCGCGACGAGCACGCCGTAGCTTGCGCCGATCGAAAGCAGGTTCATCACCGCCGCCTTCGCCGCCACAACGACCGAGCGGAACACGACGGTCAGCAGCAGGAAGCTCAGCCCGATGACGCCAGCGAACAGCAGCGGCATGCGCGACGTGATCCGGTCGCGCGCATCGAGAAAGCCGGCCAGGCCACCGGTGACGTAGACGCGGCCGCTGCTGCCGGTCATCGCAGCCGGGATCAACTTCTCGCGCAGGCGATGCGTCAGATCGCCCGTAGCGGTGTCCTGCGGCTTCGTTTTCGGTACGACGGTGATCAGCGCCGTGTCACCGGACGGATTCTTCACCGCGGGCGACACCTCCGCGACGTTGCTATCGGCTTCCATCGCCCTGCGCAATTGCTCGATGCGGTCGTCGCCGCCCTTCGAGAGATCCGCCACGACGATCAGTTTGCCGTTAAACCCGGCTCCAAAGCCCTTCGTCAGCAGGTCGTACGCGCGGCGTGAATGCTGCCGCTGCGGATTGTTGCCCGCGTCAGTAAAGCCGAGGTCCATCCGCAGCGCGGGCGCGGCGAGCACCAGCAGAACGGCCGCTGTGACGAGAAAGTACGGCAGCGGGTGACGCTGAATCGCTTCGCTGAGCCGGTACCACGTGCTCTTCGGATCGACGCCTTCGGTGGTGTGCAGGAACGGCACGCGCAGGCTATCGATGTGGCGGCCGGCCAGCGAGAGCGTCGCGGGCGTCAGCGTCACTCCGACGAGCACGGCGAACAGCACGACGATCGCGCCGGCGGTACCCAGCGCGGCGACGAACGGAAGGCCGACGAGGAACAACCCCAGGAACGCGACCGCAACGACCATGCCGGCGAAGATGACGGCGCGGCCGGACGTCGTCACGGAGAGCACGACCGCCTCTTCGACGCTCTTGCCCGAATGCAAGCCTTCGCGGAACCGCGTGACGATGAGCAGGCTGTAATCAATGCCGACACCAATACCGATCATCGCCGCGAACTGCGGGCTGAACGCCGGGAAGCTCGCCACGTTCGTCCCCAGACCGATCGTCGAAAAGCCCGCGCCCAGCCCGAAGATCGCGGCGCCAAGCGGCAGCCCCATGGCGATCACCGAGCCGAACGCGATCAGCAAGATGAACACCGCTGCGAGAATGCCGTAGACCTCCGATCCAAACGCCGGACGCTCGTTCTGGGCAATGACGCGGCCGCCAGCTTCGACCTCCAGTCCGTCCCTGTTCGCGCCATCGACAATCTTCAGGAACTGATTCATGCTGCTCGACTTGATCTCGCTGGCGCGCGTCGACCACTTCACATCGGCACGGCCGATTGTGCCGTCCTTCGAGACGAAGCGCGGATCGTCGTACGGCGACTCGATCGACACGACGCCGTCGATGCCTTTGACTTGATCGATGACGGATTGCACGCGCGGGCGCACGGCGCTGCTCGCGACGCCCGCAGGCGCCTCGAACACGAGGTCGGCGGAATCTCCGAAGCGCGCGGGAAAGTGCGCCTTCAGCAGATCGGCCGCCGTCTGCGACTCAGCGCCAGGCACTTTGAACTCGGAGACATAGCTGCCGCCGAACTGGAAGTTCGCCGCGAACAGCCCGACGAGGATGAGCACCCAGACGCCCACAACCTGCCAACGATGCCGGTGCGAGAACCGCGCCCATCGTTCGAGCAGGCTGGCCGTAGGCGGACTCTTGCGGCGTGCCGATGCCATGAATTCCTCCCGTGCGCCTCGTATGTCTGGAGATGGGACGAACGAGTGCTGCGTTTCGTGACGCGCTCCCGCCAACCGAACAGGCGATCTCCGGCTTCCCGATCAGCCTAGCACGAGGAGATCGAACGCCCGTCGGCCGCATCTACGGAAAACGCAGCTGCCGCCCGCGCCTATCAGCAGCGCAGATTCGTCCTGTCAGTAGATGTCACGGAACGTTCATCACGCGGCGTTACGGGACCGCGCTGCGCCCCATCCGGGCTTGCGCTGCTCGACGTAGCTCTGCACGAACATCGTCGCGAAGACGATCACCACACCAGACGTGAGCGACGCGGCGGCAGCGATCGGCCAGTAGCGCGTCGATGTCAGCCAGTTGATGCCCTCGACAGCCGGCCACAGCCGCAGTGCCGATGCGATGTTGAGCGCTGCAATCATCGCCCAGATCAAGATGCGCTCGTCCGGGTGCTGGAGCCGCCGTCCCGCGAACTCGGGCACGATGAGCAACGACATGCCGACGACCATCATCGTTAGCACGCCGATCGTCAGGACGTGGCGGATGGCGTCGAGCTCGAACGTGTCCGGCAGGCTGCCGTCCACGAACGCACGAACTCCGTACCACGCCGTCAACACGGCGGCGGCGAGCATCCATGCGTAGGCTGATCGCACGAACCAGAACGCGGTCTGCGATGCCGCCGCGACGCGATTTTTCGACGGCCAGAGCGCACCCGACAGCCACACCGACATCGCGAACGCGAGCGCAGTCAGCAGCTGGCCGATGTCGCCGACGCGAGCGGCGGTGCTCGACGGCGACCGATACGTCATCCAAAGCATCGCGCCCGCAAACAGCGCAACGCCCGCTCCGAGAATCAGCGCCGCGGCGCGCGACGCCACTGGGCGAGACGGAGCACCCGTGAACGTCGGCACCGCGCGCCCGCCGACGCCCGAGATGAACATGAGCAGGAAGCCGTACTGCTGGACGAACACCTGCGCTGTCTCCTTCGACACCGGCGCGATCGCCAGATCGCCGCGCACGATCTCGATCACCTGCAGCAGGTTAAGCATCGCACCGGCGCAGAAACCGATGCTACCCAGAACGAAGTAGTAGCCGGTCGCCCCCGCGCGGCTCTCGCGATGCAACAACGTACCCCAGATGATCGCCGTGAACGCTATGCCGCCTACGAGCAGCAGCACCGCCGACGCGATGAGCGCCACGTCGCGAGTCGCGCCGCTGCCCCACGGTTCAGCGATCGAGCGCAGGACGAGGCTAGTGACAATCGCGGGAATCAGCGTGGGTACCAGCGTCCGAAATGCCAGCGGCCTGCCCGAGAATCGCGGCATCAGCCGCAGCGACATGCCCATGACGAACAGCCCGCCGAACCCGATGAGTTGCAGCTGCCCGTGCGCCTGAACAAGCGCTTGCCAGCGGATCCCTGAGCCCCACGCCCACTTCTCCGCGCGCGCCAGCGGCAGCAGCAGCGACAACATGAAGCCGCCTCCGATTGCCAGCGCCAGGCTCGCAGCGATGAACCTGCGGTACGGGGCATCGTACGCAGAAGCGTGCGCGGCGTGCGGTGCGCCGCGCACTTCCGTCAGCGGAATGCTGGGTTCGTTACTCATCTCTCTCCAAGATCGCAACAAGCCGACGCGTGGCCGGCTTGTTGACGATCATCTGCGATATGAGCACTGTTCACTGTGAACTGCGAACTCCCCCGCGTTACAGACCTTTGCCCGCGATGAATGCGCAGAGGTCCGACGTGCGGCACGAGTAGCCCCACTCGTTGTCGTACCACGACGCTACTTTCACGAGGTCGCCGGCAACGACATTCGTGATCAGTGAGTCCACGGTGGAAGAGTGCGGGTCGCCCTTGAGGTCCATCGATACGAGCGGCTCGTCGGTGACGGCGAGAATGCCCTTCATCTTGCCCGCAGCGGCCTTCCGCATCGCAGCGTTCACTTCTTCGGCCGTCGTCTTCTTCTTCACCAGCGCGACGAGTTCGACGATCGATACCGTCGGCGTTGGAACGCGGTACGCGATGCCATCGAGCTTGCCTTCGATCTCCGGGATCACGAGCTTCAGTGCGCGCGCCGCGCCGGTCGCAAGTGGCACGATGTTCAGCGCCGCCGCGCGCGCCTCGCGCAGATCCTTCGACTGCATGTCCAGCAGCCGCTGCGAGTTCGTGTAGGCGTGGATCGTCGTCATCTGCCCTTTGAGGATTCCGAAACTGTCGAGCAGCACCTTCACCGTCGGCGCGATGCCGTTCGTCGTGCATGATGCGTTCGAGATCACGTTGTGCTTCGACTTCTTGTACGCCTCGGCGTTGACGCCCAACACGATTGTCACGTCTTCATTCTTCGCCGGCGCCGAGATGATCACTTTCTTGACGCCATCGTGGATGTGGGCGCGTGCGGCGTTCGCGTCGGTGAAAAAGCCCGTCGACTCGACAACGATGTCGACGTTCGCCTTGCCCCACGGGATCTTCGCTGGCTCGCGTTCCGCGAACACGCGCACGGCCTTGCCATCGACCGTCAGCCCTGTCTTGGTGGCGACGATAGTGCCCGGATAGCGTCCGTAGTTGGAATCGTACTTCAGCAGATGCGCGTTCGTCTCGTTGTCGACGAGATCGTTGATCGCCACGACGACCAGCTCGGATCCATGCCGTTCTTTGATCGCCTTGAAGACCTGCCGCCCGATCCGGCCGAAGCCGTTGATGCCGATGCGCGTGACCATTGCTGGCTCTTGTCCTTTCATGCTGCCCAAGATTCCCCTCATTGTGCCGCCGCCCCGCCCCACGGGCTAGGGGCGCCTGCGGGTTAACCACGACGGCTTAGCCACGAAGGACACGAAGCAGCACGAAGGTTGGGGGTTGGAGATTGGAGATCGTAGGGACGTTCGGCGAGTCGCCGCAGGAGACAGCTTTAGCTCCGCCCTCGTTCGTTCTTGGCGACGCGACTGGGTTCTGACACCGTAGCGTGGACTTTAGTCCGCGCGTCTCTCCGCGCCGACGACCACCGCGCGGACTGAAGTCCACGCTACAGGCCAACCCCAAACAACCTTCGTGCCCCTTCGTGGCCTTCGTGGTTACCCCGTCTCGGCTACGCGAGCGTCCGCCCCATCAGCGCGTCCTCGAACGCCGCCGGAGGCAGCTTCTCCGGGCCGAGCATGGTTGCCAGGCCGGGCAGCGTCAGCACGGGGTCGGCCGCGCGGCGCGCGTAGGCGCGCGTGCGGCGGGCCTCGGCTTCCTCGCCGAACTCGTTTTCCAGGCGCGACTGCAGCGTCGCCACGAAGCGCAAGCGGCGCATCCGCTCGCGGCGCTCTTCGCCGTACGACGCGAACGCCGCCGGCGACGAGTCGTCGCCCAGCA
>JANXYW010000314.1 GCA_025355835.1 Chloroflexota bacterium | reverse complement strand
CCGACTGATTCAGCGTACATCCGCGAAGCGATCCGCATCGCGCGAGACAAGTACGGCGTCCTGCTCGTCGCCGCAACCGGCAACACCGCCGGGCCTGTCGCGTACCCGGCGCGCTACCCCGAAGTGCTCGCCGTCGGCGCCGAATCGGCCGATCATCCGGGACAGCGCGCGCCGTTCTCGGGCGCAGGCGCGGAGGTGGATGTCGTCGCCATCGGCCAAGGCATCGTCGGAACGACACCGAAGGGCGCGTGTCACACGTTCCTCACCTGCGCGCCGGACGACGACCTGCACGCGATCGGCGACGGCACCTCGTTCGCCGCACCACAGGTGACAGGCCTCGTCGCGTTGATGCTCTCGCACAACCGCTACCTGACGCCCGATCAGATCATCAACATCGTGAAAGCGACGGCGGACCCGCGTGTCGGTGGAGAACCAATCGGCTGGGCCGGCGCCGGCCGCATCAACATGCTGCGCGCGCTCACACCGCAGTTCCGCCTCGGCGCGCCGGGAACGACGCGCAACTAGGTTCTAGGTTCTAGGTTCTAGGTTCTAGCACGCTACCAGCCGCTGACCTTCTCCGGCACGATGCGCAGCATGATGTCGTTTGCGTGCATGTTCTCGGCGATGTAGCGCTTGCCGTTTTCTTCGCCCAGGTACGAAATCGCCAGCGCGACGCGCCAGTCGTGGCCCGGCGCCTCTTCGACTACGACACGCGCGCTGACGAGCACGGTGTGATACGGCGGACGCTCATCATCGATGCAGAACGCCGCGCGCGGATCGCGTTCGATGTTCTTATGCTTCTGCGAGCCGCGCTCGGTCAGCACGCGGAACACGCCGTCCTCGAACTTGTACCAGACCGGCGCGATGTGCGGCGTGCCGTCCCGATTCGTCGTGCCGAGCCGGCCGATGCGCGGCTGACTAACGAACTTCAACTGCCGGTCGGTGAAGATGCTATCGGTCACGATCCCTCCTGTCCCGCGCCCGAGCGGGCGCGGTCGCGCAGCTCATAGAGCACGCGCATCGCGTCGAGTGGCGTCATCGCGTCGAGATCGATCCCCGCGAGTTTGCGGCGGAGGCCGTCGTCCGGCGGCGTGGCGGCAAAGAGCGAGAGCTGCGGCGCATCGGACGCGCGCGCCGATCCCGTCCGTTCGCGGCCATCCGTCTCTAATTCCAGCAGCACTTCGCGGGCACGCTGCACGACGGCCTTCGGCAGACCCGCCAGCTCGGCGACGTGCACGCCGTAGCTGCGGTCAGCGCCGCCCGGCACGATGCGACGCAAGAACACGATGCGGCCGCGTTCTTCCGCGACGGCCACATTAAAGTTCCGTACGCGCGGCAGATGTGCCGCAAGATCGACAAGCTCGTGGTAGTGCGTCGCGAACAACGTCTTCGCTTGCAATCCGGGCCGATTGTGCAGGTACTCGACGACCGCGCGGGCGATCGCCATGCCGTCGTATGTGCTCGTGCCACGGCCGATCTCGTCCAGGATCACCAGCGAGCGCGCCGTCGCGTTGTGGAGGATCGCGCTCGTTTCGATCATCTCCACCATGAATGTCGATTGCCCGGATGTCAGGTCGTCGCCCGCTCCCACGCGCGTGAAGACACGGTCGGCAACGCCGACCGATGCCGACGACGCCGGTACGAAGCTGCCGCACTGCGCCATCAGTACGATCACGGCAACCTGTCGCAGATACGTCGACTTCCCTGCCATGTTCGGCCCGGTGATGATGCCGATCTGCGCGCCGCTCGACGATAGCTGCGTATCGTTCGGGACGAATGCGCCGGCGGCGAGCGATCGTTCGACCATCGGGTGCCTGCCGTCGCGGATCTCGATCGCATCACCTGTGTCGAGTGCCGGGCGCACGTAGTTGTAGCGCGCGGCCGCTTCGGCGAGACCCCAGGCGACGTCCAGCTCTGCCACCGCACCAGCGGTCGCCAGTAGTTGCACGGCGGCCGCTGAGACCTGCGCGCATACCTGACGGAAGATCGTGGTCTCAATTTCGGCAGCGCGATCCTTGGCTGTGAGGATCTGGCTTTCGTACTCGCGCAGCTGCGGCGTCGCGTAGCGCTCGGCGTTCACCAGCGACTGCCGGCGCTCGTAGTGCTCCGGCGCCAGCGCCGCGTTCGCCTTGCTGATTTCAATGTAGTAGCCGAAGACGCGATTATAGCCGACCTTCAGCGACTTGATGCCCGTCCGCTCGCGCTCGCCCGCCTCAAGCTCGGCGACGAAGCGGCGCACGTCGCGCGTGATCAGCCGCAGATGGTCGAGCTCCTCCGAGAAGCCGGGGCGCACGACGTTGTCGGCCTCCAGCGTTGCGCCCGTCTCGTCGTCGATCGCCTGTGCGATGGCGGCGGCGACATCGTCACACGGTCGCAGCCGCGTCGCGATGTCGGCGATGCGCGGGTCGAACTCGCCATCAGCGCCGTTACTCGCGAGTTCCGCGCGCAGGCGCGGGATCATCTCCAGTCCGCGACGCAGCGCCACGACTTCGCGCGGCTGCGCAGAGCTGGCGACGATGCGCCCAACGAGGCGCTCGACATCGGGCATCTCACGCAGCATGTCGGAGAGCCGCGCGCGCCGCAACGCACTCTCGTGGCAATACGCCACGGCATCCAGCCTACGGTCGATCGCGGCGATATCGACCAACGGCTGGCCGAGGCGACGACGCAACAGGCGCGCGCCCATCGACGTGTTCGTGAGATCGAGCGTCGCGAGCAGCGATCCATCGCGACGCAAATCGCGTCCGGCGGTGAACAGCTCCAAATTGCGCATCGTGTGTGCATCGAGACCGACGTACTCCGCGGCGCGATGCGCGCGGATCGACGCGACGAGCGGCACGCTCGCAGCCTGATTATCGCGCAGATACATCAGTACGGCGCCGCACGCCGGCACCGCCAGGGACGCGCGATCGATGCCAAACGCCTCGGGTGAGGCGACGCGGAAGTGCTCCTGCACCGTCACGGTCGCCAAATCATGATCGAACCACAGCGGCTCAACGCTCGTCACATGCATCGCAGCATCGAGCCACGGCGGCGCGGCCGCACCATCAGGGATCAGCACTTCGGCGGGACGAATGCGCGCGAGCTCTTCCGCCGCCTGTTCTTGCGTCAGCGCGCCGGCAACGAATTCGCCGGTGCTGATATCGATGTAGGCGAAGCCGACGTCACCTGGCCACGCGTCGGCACTCCCCGACCGGGCGCGGCGCGACGGAGCCAGGCACGCGAGGTAGTTGTTCGCCCGCTCATCGAGCAGGTTGCCTTCGATAACGGTGCCCGGCGTCACGACGCGCACGACTTGCCGATCGACGATGCCCTTGCTCGTCGCGGGGTCGCTCATCTGCTCGCACAGCGCGACCTTGTACCCCTTAGCGATGAGCTTGGCGATGTAGCCATCGACGGCGTGGTACGGGATGCCGGCGAGCGGCACCCGGAGGCCCTTCCCCATCGGCTTCGAAGTTAGTGTTATGTCGAGTTCGCGAGAGCACAACTCCGCGTCGTCGTCGAACGTCTCGTAGAAATCGCCCAGCCGGAAGAAGACGATGGCGTGCGGATAGCGCCGTTTCACGTCGAGGTATTGGCGGCGGATGGGGCTGAGGGCGTCCACGACCCGAGTGTACAGTTGGCGCTTCGCAGTTCACAGCGCTCGGCTCGCGCATGACGTTCTCGTAACGCGGCCGCCGCGACCTACGTTTGGATCTTCGGCCGCTCTCGCGTGGCCGCGGGCGCGGTATAATGCTGCGCTTTCCAATCGGGCACGCGCAGCTATTCTGGCCGCTCCATGGAGGCTACTCACAGCTTGGGCGTCGTCTCATACGTCGCGTCGTTCTTCAT
>JANXYW010000310.1 GCA_025355835.1 Chloroflexota bacterium | reverse complement strand
TTCAAGGGCAAGAGCATCGCCGACGTGCTCGACATGACCGTCGAGGAAGCGCTGTCGTACTTCGAGAACGTCCCCGGCGTGCGGCGCAAGCTCGAGACGCTGCATGACGTCGGCCTCGGCTACATCCGCCTCGGCCAGCCCGCGACGACGGTATCGGGCGGCGAGGCGCAGCGCATCAAGCTGTCGACGGAGCTATCGAAGCGCTCCACGGGAAAGACGCTGTACATCCTGGACGAGCCAACGACCGGCCTCTCGTTCGAGGACACGCGCGCCCTCCTCGTCGTCTTGCAGCGGCTCGTCGACGGTGGCAACACCGTGGTCGTCATCGAGCACCACGTCGACGTCATGAAGAACGCTGACCACATCATCGACCTCGGCCCGCTCGGCGGCGACCGCGGCGGCCGCGTCATCGCCGAAGGCACACCGGAAGAAGTCGCGCTCGTCGAACACAGCTTCACCGCGCAGTACCTGCGCAAAGTGCTACCGCCGGAGCGCCTGGCAGCAGCTAAAGCGGCGAAGAAGCCCGCAAGAGTGGCACGGCGGTCCCTGGCTGGGAGTCACCCCAGCAAGAACGGCAGTACCACCAGGAACGGAGCTACTGCGAAAACTAAAGCCCCCAGTAAGGCCGGCGCCGCAGCCAAGAACGGATCACAGCCGCCCCTGGCTGTGCGCCCCTCCAGCACCGCCGCGAAGTCCACGAAAAACGGCACAAACCCCAAAAGTGCTAATCGAACTCCCGCCGCACCATCGAAGAACGGCCGCACGAACGTCGCTGCCGAGAAGGCGCGGATGAGCACGTTAGCCACGCGTGCCCGCGCCTGCCTGCGGGCGATCGATGGCGTGGTAGAGAGCGGCGGAATCTTTACTGACGGGGATGCGTACTGGGTGAACGGGAAGGAGATCGCTCACTTCCATGGAGATGCGGACATCGAGCTGCGGTTAACCCGCGCCGTGATCAGCGAGCAACGCGGACGGCTCAAATCAGATCCGCGCGTTGAGCTGCGGCGCGGCTCCTCGGACTGGATTACTATGCATCCAGCGAACGCGGGCGATGTCGTTCTGCTGCGCGAACTCGCCGAACTGGCGGCAGCGGCACATCGTGCGAACCCCGGCACACTGGCAGCGCCACCGCCGGCCGGTGCTGCCCTCGAACGCCGCAGGCGCTTCCACTAACAGGATCAGTCATGAACACGATCGAGCTACTCACCAACATCCACCGCGACCGCGCGGCGCTCGATGCGCTCGTGGCGTCGATAGGCGAATCGCAACTCACGGCATCCGCCGCCGTCGGCGTCTGGACGGTGAAAGACCATCTCTCGCATATCTCCACATGGGAGCGCATGATCGTGGCGCACCTCTGCGATGGCGGCGACGCCGCCATCGCAGGTATGGACCCGGCATCGTACGCAACAGCATCGCTCGACCTGCTCAACGATCGCCTCTACCAGATATCGCGCAATCGGCCAGTCGCGGACGTCCTGCGCGAGTTCGCGGAGGCGCACGACGCGATCGTCACGTTCATCGCAGCGATGCCCGAACAGCAGCTCGCAACGCCGTACTGGAACGACGACCCGTCGATGCGAACCGTCCTGGCGAAGTTCTCCGGCGACACCTTCCTGCATTATCAGGAGCACGCACAGTGGATCGCCGACATCATCGGACAGACAGCTGAGGAGCGATGACGAAGGACGAGTTACTCGCAAAGGTCCGCGGAGACCGGACGACGCTCGACGCGCTCGTAGCGTCGCTGAGCGACGAGCAGATGGTCGCTCCGGAACTCGATGCCGGCTGATCCGTGAAGGACGTCCTGGCCCACGTCACGTCGTGGGAGCGGCTCTGCCTCAAGTGGATCGCGAGAGGCGGTCGCGACGAGGGCCCGTTTACGGAGGAGTCGCTCGACGCGCTCAACGCCAGCATGTACAGCGCGCATCGGGACCAAACGCTCGATGCGATACGCTCTGAGTCGCGTCGCTCATACGAAACGCTGGTCGCAACCATCGAGGCGCTCACCAGCGATCTCGATGCATCGCCGCCATGGGGCGGCGACGTGCTCACGGATGGCCGAGCCACGCCAACACTCGGTGAGACGATCAGGGCGAACTCCGACGAACACTACTGCGACCACATCGATCAGATCAGCGCCTGGCTGGCGGGGAAGCGCTGATACAAGGAGTATCACCATGGACGAAGCGATGCTCGCGTTCCTCGACAAGAACCGCTCCGCGGCGATGACGACGCTCCGTGCACACGGCACGCCCCACTCCGCACGCGTCGGTGTAGTGGTGGTCGACGGCAAGATCTGGAGTTCCGCGACGCAACAGAGGCTTCGCACGAAGCACCTGCGCCGCGATCCCCGATCGACGCTCTTCGTGTTCGACGCCACGTTCCGTTGGCTGACGCTGGAGTGCCGCGTGAACATCCTCGAAGGTCCGGACGTGCCACGTCACAGCCTCCGGCTGTTCCAAGTGATGCAGCGCGACCTGTCGCCAGCGCCTCCAGCCGGTACGATCCCGTGGTTCGGCGTCAACCGCACGGTCGACGAGTTCCTTCAGATCATGGTCGAAGACCATCGGCTGATCTACGAGTTCGAAGTCGAGCGCGCATACGGCATGTACGGAGACGCCCCGTGACCATGACGGATCAACCCCAAGCAATCTTTTTCGACCTCGACGGCACGCTACTCGACCCGTCGGACGCCACACTTGAGGCCGACTGGCGTGCTTCTTGCGAGGCGTATGGTGACGGCACGTTCGACGTAGATCGGCTCTTGCCGCACCTGCATGAGGTACGGATCGGATTCTGGAAGGACGCCGAACGCTCGCGCCGCGGACGTGCGGACCTGATGTGGGCGCGCGGGGCCATCGTGCGCGACGCGTTCGCAAAGATCGACCTGACCGATAACAACCTCGCGGCACGCATCGCTTCCGACTATTTCGAGCGACGCGATGCGGCCATAACGCTCTTTCCGTCGGCCGTCGAAACCGTCGAGCGCGTCCGGGCGATGGGTATCCGCACGGCGCTCATCACCAACGGCGGGGCGGTGGGGCAGCGCGGCAAGGTCGAGCGGTTCGCGCTCGCACCGTATTTCGACTGCATCGTAATCGAGGGCGAGTTCGGAGTTGGCAAGCCCGACGAGCGCGTGTTCCACCACGCTCTCGCCTCGGTCGGCTGTACCGCCGAGTCGGCGTGGATGGTCGGCGACAACCTCGAAGCGGACATCGCTACGCCGCACCGCCTCGGCATGCACACCATCTGGCTTGACGCCGACGCGCGCGGTCTGCCGGCATCGGCGGCGGCGCGCCCGCATCGCATCGTGCGGTCGATCGCGGAGCTTATGCCGCCAAGACTAGGGTAGTGCGCCGAACGACGAACACACTCTCGGTCGCATACTCAGAACCAATCCGGGCAGAACGGCGCGTACGCCGTCCGCCACATCGCATCCCAGAGCGCCAGCGGCGCATCAGGCGCGGCGTCGGCACGGCCGAAGCGCACGGCAAGCGACGGTGACACCTGCCCGAACAGCAGCTGCACCAGCGCGGAA
>JANXYW010000287.1 GCA_025355835.1 Chloroflexota bacterium | reverse complement strand
CACGCAGTTCGAAGTGCAAGTGCTCCTCCGCGCCGGGATCGCTGATCGACTCGGGCGTGCCGGAGTCGCCGACGAACGCGACGACGTCGCCCGCACGCACGGTGTCGCCCACATGAATATTCGCAGCGATATCGGATGTGTGCGCGTAACGCGTCACGATGCCCTTTCCGTGATCGATCCACACCTGCCGCCCGCGAAAGAGGTCAAGCACGTCGGCATCGTTCGCGTGTCCTTCAGAGATACGCTTGTCAGCGGCAAGAAGTTCGGCCTGCGTCAGCGCGTGATAGTCGTGATCCGCCCGCAGCACGACGCCGTCCTTCGCCGCCACGATCGCCGTACCCTTGCCGATCTTCGCGCAGTTATCGTAGTCGTAGAAATCGATGCCCTCATGGATGCCGCCGCGATAGTCGCGCGGCGCATTCGGCATGAGCTGGTCGCCTTCCGGCAGGCAGCCGCCCTTGATCGGATAGATGAAGCCGCGGAACACGGTGAGATCGGGCGCTGCCGGCGTCGCAGTCGGCGGCACGATCGTCGGCGTGGCGGTGCTGCTCGAACCGGAGACGGCGCCACACGCCGCCGCGAGCAGCGCTGCGCAGACGAGGAACATCGGAGCGATAGGAGAGATGCGCCGCAAGCGACGGCCAGCCTTTCGACCCGAATCTCAGACAGTCGGGTCGCCTCAGGATAACGGGTGCGCGCCGACCGCTGGAAGATGCAGTCTGTTGCCTTCGCGATTCGCCGTTCGAACCTGTATCCTGAATCACCATGGACTTCGCCAAACTACACGGCACCGGCAACGATTTCGTCGTGATCGACGCGCGGTCGCTCGACCGCGACTGGAGCACGCTGGCGCAGACCATCTGCGACCGCCACTTCGGCGTCGGCGGCGACGGACTGATCCTCGCCGCAACGTCCGACCGTGCATCCGTGCGGATGCGCATCTTCAACGCCGACGGCTCCGAAGCGGAGATGTCCGGCAACGGCATGCGCTGCCTGGTCAAGTTCGCCGTAGACCACGGAATCGTCCAGCCCGCAAACGACGAGTTCGACGTCGAAACCGGCGCCGGCATCTTGCGCGTGCGCATCGCGACCGAAGCCGGCCTCGTCACGAGCGTCCGCGAAAGCATGGGGCCGCCGCGCCTCGACCCGCGCGAAATCCCCGTCGCCATCGAAGCGCCACCTCCAATCCTGAACTTTGATGTGCATGTCGATGGCCGCACGCTGCCGATCACGCCCGTATCGATGGGCAATCCGCACGCCGTCTACTTCCAGAGCGCGCCGGTGACCGAATACCCGCTGAACCAAATCGGCCCGCTCATGGAGCACCACGCGCTCTTCCCGAAGCGCACGAACTTCGAGGTCGTTCGCGTGCTCGACCGCGCGCACGCCGAGATGCGCGTCTGGGAGCGCGGCGTCGGAGAAACGCTCTCGTGCGGCTCCGGCGCATCGGCAACGATGGTCGCAGCGCGGCTGCTCGACCTGGTCGATGGCGCGATGGAGTTGCGCGTGCCCGGCGGCGAACTGCAACTCGAATGGGACGGCGAAGGCGACGTGATTCTCACCGGTCCCGTCGTCGAAGTCTTTCGCGGAACGTGGCCGAACTAGATGCCCGTACGACCGCTCCGCCGCCTCGAAGCCCCAACCGCAAGCTTTCACGCGCGCCTTTCGCGCGAAGCACTGAGTTACGCATGGGCGCCCGCCGAGGTCGACGACCTTCCGAACAAGCATCCAGAACTCGTCATCGAACGCGACGGCAATCTGCTGACGGCGTTCGCCGGCGCGAACCAGTCGTGCCTTGTGTACTCCTACGGCAGCGATGCTGAGTTCGTCGACCTGTTTCCTGAAATGTTCGAACAACTGCTGCCGCGGATCCGCAAGGCGCACGGCGCAGAGACGGTGCGGTTCCGCCTCTCGCTCGGTTCGTCGCGCACGGCCGTCGAGCCCGTGCTGAAGAAGCTGTCATTCAAGCCGCAACGGCCGTGGCTCATCTTTGTGCTCGAAAAGCGCGGCGCGGTGAAAACGCCCACACCGAAAGGCATCGCGTTCCGCGTAGGCACCGTCGCCGACATCGATGCCATCGTCCGCATCGACCGCGAAGCCTTCCCCGACACGCCGATGCCTGAAGGCGCGTACCGCAATCACCTCGCCCGCGGCGACGAGTTGCTGCTCGCAACGGCCGGAGCCGAAGTCGTCGGATTCGCGCTCTACTCCTACAATGGCGCCGACGAGGGCTACCTCAGTTCGCTCGCCGTCGCCGACGCATATCGCGGCCGCGGCATCGGCCCAGCGCTCGTCGCGCGCGCCGCGAAGTGGGCCTTCTCGCGGGGCGCCGATCATCTGGCGTTGCGTACCGAAGAGGACAACGGCGTCGCCATCAAGGTCTACCGCACCATCGGCTTCAAGCACGCCGGATCCGGCAACGACTACGAGCGCCCCACCGATCCGCGCGTCATCGCCGCCATGAAGAAAGCCGGCGAAGGCACCCTCATCCGATTCGGCGGCTGGCGATAGCGAGGCCCCGATGAGCGCGGGCGATGTCTTCGGTATCCACGCGCCTTTCCTCGAGATCGTCTACCGCAGCGTCATCGTCTACGCGGCCATCGTCGTCGGCATGCGTCTGACGGGATCGCGCCAGCTCGGCCAGATGACGCCGTTCGACCTCGTACTGATCTTGCTGATCGCCAACGCCGTCCAGAACGCCATGGTCGGCAGCGATGTCACGATCCTCGGCGGCCTCACCGCCGCCGCGACGTTACTGCTCCTCAACCGCGCCGTCGCGTTTACGACGGACAGGATCCCGGCATTGCGCAAAGCGCTCGAAGGCGAACCGGTGATCGTCCTCAGCAACGGCAAGCTGCTGGAAAAACACATCATGAAAGCCGGCCTTTCCGACGATATGGTGTTGCAATCGATGCGCGAGCACGGCTTCGACGACCCGAAGGACGTGCGCCTCGCCATCCTCGAGGTCGATGGCACGATCAGCATCATCCCCACCGGTGGCGGCGTCGTCCGCACCCGCCATCGCGTTCGGGCCGTGCGCCCCGGAGGAAGCTGAATGCCCGAACCCGCATCGTCCGGCCTCGGCCGCAACGGCCCTTGGCTGCAAAATCAGTGGCTGCGCGTCGAAACGCGCCAGGACGACGGCTCGATCGCGCCCGTCTGCCTCGACGGCGCGTTCCGGCCTACGGAGCGTGCGCTCGCGTACATCGATCTCATCGACGGCGCGCCCCTCTACTTCGAGCGCACCGACTACGACATCCAGCCGCACGAAGACGCGCTTGGCAAGGGCCGCCGGCTATCACTCGTCTCCACGCTGCCGCGCCGCGGCGTCACGCTACGCCGCGAGGTCGTGCTGTACGATGCGCATCCGTTCTGCGTCACGCGCGTCGGCCTCACGAACACCGGCGGCCGACCATTGCCGATAGCAACGTTTCGCGCCTTCACGACGCCGCTGGATGGCCGCGGTCGACTCGTACTGACATCGCCGCCGGACGCCTGGCGTGTCTACCACAACGGCTGGCAATCGTGGTCGCCGACGATGTCGCTCGGCGGCGCGGTTCGCGACGTACGCAGCGCGCCCGCGCAGCTCTCATCCGAACAGCGCCAGAAGGAAGGGGGCCGCTTCGCCTCGGACGATGTCGGCGTACTGTTCGATCCCGTCGCCGGCCGCTCGCTGCTCGCTGGCGCCGTCACCGCGCGCGACTTCATCACGCAGGTCTACGTCGATGCGCCGGCGAAAGCCTTCGACGCGCGCTGCCTCGCCGACGGCATCAGCGTGGCGCCCGGCGAGACGCTCTGGTCCGAGCGCATCCTCGTCGACGTCACCGGCCACCCGAACGCGCAGCTCGAACGCTACGGCGATGCGCTGGCGCGCGAGATGGGCGCGCGCGTGCCCGCGAAGACGCCCGCGGGCTGGTGCTCCTGGTACTACTTCTATACCAACGTCACCGAGGACGACGTCGTCCGCAACCTGCGCTTCCTCGAACAGCACCGCCGCGAGATGCCGATCGATACGGTGCAGATCGATGACGGCTATCAGGCCGACATCGGCGACTGGCTCACGGTCAACGAGAAGTTCCCGCGCGGCATGGCGTGGCTCGCGTCCGAAATCAAGAGCGCCGGCTACACGCCCGGCATCTGGCTTGCGCCATTCCTGCTGACCGAATCGTCCGCGACGTTCGCGCAGCATCCCGGCTGGGTCGTCCGCGACGAGGACGGCGCGCCCGTACTGGCGACGCACAACTGGGAGCGCGCCAACTACGGCCTCGACGGCTCGAACCCCGACGCGCGCGCGTGGCTCACCGATCTCTTCCGCCAGATCTGCGACGGTTGGGGCTATGACTATGTGAAGATCGATTTCCTCTTCGGAGCCGCCGTCGCAGGTCGCCGCCTCGATCCCGACACGACACGAATACGCGCGTATCGCGCCGCGTTGCAGGCCGTCCGCGATGGAGTCGGCCCCGATCGATTCATCCTCGGATGCGGCTCGCTGATGGCGCCGTCCGTCGGCTTCTTCGATGGCAACCGCATCGGCCCCGATGTCGCACCCATCTGGCGCTTCCTGACGCGCGCCGAGCGCGAGTCGCCGACGCCACGTCCGCGCACGCCCGACGACCCGCTCAGCGCCGAGACCGCTATCCGCAACACGCTGACGCGATCGTGGATGCACGGTCGGCTCTGGGCGAACGACCCCGACTGCCTCCTCGTCCGCACCGATCGCACGAAACTCACGCTCGACGAGACGCGCACGTTGGCCGCCGCCATCGGCCTCTCCGGCGGCATGATGCTCTCCAGCGACGATCTCGAGAAGGTGCCGCAAGATCGCATCGACCTGATCTCGATGCTGCTCCCGACGCTACCGCGCTCCGCCGACCCGATCGATCTCATCGATCGCGACATGCCGGAACGGTACGAGATCGCCTTCGATCGCAACTTCGATCCGCTGCGCGTCGTCGGTCTCTTCAACTTCGAAGATCAGACACGCGACCTCACGCTGCCGCTGCCTCCCGGCCGTTGGCACGCCTTCGAGCTGTGGGAGGAACGCTACCGCGGCATCGTGGAAAACGAGCTGACGTTCGCGCTCGTCTCGCCGCACGCGTCACGCGTCGTCGCGCTGCGACCGGCCGTCGGCGATGCGCCGCGCGTCATCGGCAGCACCGCGCACATCAGCGTCGGCGCGCTCGATATTGCCGGCCAATCGTGGGACGGCGAGCGCGCAACGCTCTCGCTCGAACTGACACCGGCGGGCCGCAGCAGCCGCCGCATCTACATCGATCCCGCCGGCAGAGAGCCGATCTCAGCCATTTGCGACGCTGCCGAAGCCACGATCTCCGCCAGCAGCAGTGCCATCTTCGTGGAAGTCACGGTCGACAAGCCCGTCAAGCTGGAGATTCAATTCGGCACGAACTCCCGAGTGGGCGAGACATAATCGGTGCCGCCACACGCGTTGCAATCGCGCACCGAGCGTCGCAAATGGTGCATCTAACGCTTGACAGCCTCGCCCGCACCCCCCTAAGATCGGGCTACAACTGAATACGTACAGCCGAGTCTCCACCGCAGGGTGGAGAGCGGGGGAACCGAAAGGGACCCGGGCTGAAGGTCTCACACTGAGGCCGGGGGAACCTTCTCCCCTAAGCCGCCAGCTAACCTCGTAGGCTTTGAAGGTCGGACTATCTGTAGATGGACGACCTTTTTTCGTACCTGAAACAAAACGTGCACGGAGGCAACGGACCCATCAAACCGACCAGGCGCCGTGCGAGTACCGCCAACAGTTTCCGCGCCGTGTGGGAGCCCGTAGCATCACCCGATTTCGGCGAACTGCCCGGCCCCGCGCACCGCGGCGGCGGGGCAGCAGCGTCGTTTGTGCGGCCCGTAGCCGGCGGAGCGGCGCGCTCCGACGCCCGCGTCGCCGTGCTCGAACCGCCGCGGCCGATGCCCGCGTTCGACCTCGGCGAGATCACGCACCCCATCGCCGAAGCGGCACACGCGGTCGGCCGCCGCGCCCACGTCACCACCTGGGAGCGCATCTTCACGCGCGCCCTCGAGATCATGCCGTTCGCGCTCGCTGCCCTGCTCATCTCGACGCTCGCCTGGGGCGCATTCTTCCTGCCGATTCCGCTCGTCGTCATGCTGCTCGGATTCGACATCTACTGGGCGTGGCGCTCGCTGAACATGGGCATCCACACCGTTCGCGGCTACCGAGCGATGAAGGCGACGGCGCTGATCGATTGGCGCTACAAATACGAGGCCGAAACGCTGCCGTACGGACAGTTCGCGGCCGATAACGGCCGCGCCGAGAAGCGCGACTTCATCGCCTGGGACGATGTCCACCACCTCATCATCATTCCCACGTACAAGGAGACGGTCGAGAAGCTGCGCAGCACGCTCGGCAAGCTCGCCGAAAGCGAGGTCGCGCACGAGAAGCTCCTCGTCGTCATCGCGATGGAAGAGCCGGATACGGATGCGCCTCGCCGCTTCGAGATCCTGCAGGCGGAATTCGGCCACAGCTTCCTCGGCATGATCGGCACGACGCACCCCGGCAACATCGAAGGCGAAGTGCGCGGAAAATCGTCAAACGAAGCGTGGGCGGCGAAGAAGGCAAAGCGCCTGTTCTGCGATCAGATGGGCTACAACCTCGACCACATGACCGTCACCAGCTGCGACGCCGACACGCTCTTCCACCCCCGCTACTTCAGCGCCCTCACCTACTACTTCGCCACAAACCCCAAGCGCTACCGCACGTTCTGGCAGGGCCCGATCTTCTACTACAACAACGTCTGGGACGTGCCGGCACCGCTGCGCATCCAGAACAGCCTCGGCGGCATCAACCACCTCGCCAAGCTGATGCGGAAGTACACCGTGCTTTTCCCGCAGTCGACGTACAGCCTCAGCATGCGCATGTGCCACGACGTCGGTTACTGGGACGTCGATGTCGTGCCCGAAGACTGGCACATGTTCCTGAAGTGCTTCTTCGAACTGAATGGCGAGCCAGACGTGCAGCCGATCTTGCTGCCGGTCGGTAACGACGGCGTGCGCGCCGTCTCGTACAAGCGCACGTTCTGGGAGCACTACCAGCAGGCGCGCCGCCACGCCTGGGGCTGCTCGGACATCCCCTACGCCATCAAGCAATTCATCGCCCACCCGGAGATCCCGTTCCGCCGCAAGCTCCGCCGCACGTGGAGCCTCACCGAGAACCACGTGCTCTGGTCGTCGCAGTGGTTCCTCATCACCGGCGTCGCCGCGAACATGTCCGCCAGCGGATGGAGCGGCTGGGTCGGCCTCAACCTTCACCCCTTCGCACAACACAACATCCCCACATGGTTCATCACCGCATCGCACTGGATCCTCATGCCCTGCATGATCCCGCTGTTGATGATGATCGTGCTTGACATGATGATGCGCCCCGAACGCCCGAAGCGCTGGAAGGTATGGCTCTACCCGGTACAGTTCATTCAGTGGACGCTGATGGCGCCCATCACGCTCTTCTTCACCGCCGTGCCCGCCCTCGACGCCCAAATCCGCCTCGCCCTGGGCCGCCGCCTGGAGTACAAGGTGACCGAAAAGGCGTAAGAAGAACACGACGACAAGGGGAGCGCGGGCATTCAGCCCGCGGGCAGCAGTTCGTTTGTAGTTCTCCCGTGATACCGCCCGAAGCGCGGACTCGGCCCCGCGCCAAGGCACGTACGAGCAACGCCCCGAATGTGGGGCGTTTTGCTTTGCCTGAAAAAACATCGGCGTAA
>JANXYW010000247.1 GCA_025355835.1 Chloroflexota bacterium | reverse complement strand
ACGAGCCGGCCGCCGGTGCCGAGTTGGAGAAGGCTGCCGAGGCTCGAGGCGCTGCGCAGTCGCACAAACTCGGTGTCGCCGCCCGCGCGCGCGCAGACGATGACGGCCGTGGTCGCCACGGCCCCGAAGGCTTCTACAGATGAATCCAGCAGATGTATTTCTTCGGCTCTCAACCCATCCATCATGAGTTCGCGAACACCGCGGCCGTAGTTAACGTCCAACCATTCGGCGCTGGTGATGAAGCAAAGGACATCCTCAGCCTTCGCGAGTGCGGCTGCGGCGGCGATGAAGTGTGTATGCAGGCCGGAGAGGCCGGAGAAGGCGATGCCCAGTGATGCGGCGACATTGCGCGCCCGCTCCTTCTGGTCAGACGAAAGCGAGTGATGCCGCACGTATGGCGGGTTGCCGACGAACGCGCGTCGTCGACCCGTGGAGGGGAGCTTGAATGTGGTGAAGTCGTGGTTCACAACTGTGACGTTTGACAACCGCAGCACGGCCGCGTTCGCGCGAGAAATGAGGCAGGCAAGTGGATCAATTTCGACGGCAACGACGGGTAGGTGCCGCCGAATTCTCGCGGCTGCGAGGGCGAAGCGACCTGTACCGCTGCCACAGTCAATGATCTCGCCCGGTGACTGCGCTATGACCCAGCGCAGCATCGACTCGACGATCGATGCGTCTGTGTAAAACGCACCAAGCGCCCGCCGCTGGAGCTGGGGACGAATCTGGCAGAGGCTATCGCCAAGTGGATCCCGGCCGGCCTGAATGGCGCCGGCAGCGGAGCGAATGGCGTCCTTCGCCGGCGCGACCGTACGATCGCCGGCCCGATCAGCGAGTGACAGCTCCGCTTTGGAGAGTGCGCCGCCCGCCTCTCGCGCACCCAGCGCCAACGCGAAGTGAGCGAGTTCAAGTTCCGCATTGGTGTAGGTGTGTGCCACGCACCGAACGTACATCAGAAGGTACCGATAGCACAACTGTTCGCGTTATGGCGCGCGCCAGATCTTTGGGGGAGCTTGGGTCATGACGTCGCTGAGCCCAGAGAGCTCGATGCGCCAAGGAGTGAGCTTGAGCAGGCCGTAGGTGGGGTCATCGACGCCTGCCTGCCCAGACGGAACCACAGATTTCACAGATTTCACCGATTGGGATCAGCGGGGACGGGAACCACGGATTACGCGGATTGCACGGATGGGTTTGGGTGGGTTGCGGGCGGCGTTGCTGGCACGAGGGCAGTCTACGGACTGCCCCTACGCGATCAGGGTGCGTGGTTCGTGCCGTTGTTGGCGCGCGCGTGCGGCGGTGCTACGCGTCGAGGACTTCGGCGGTCGGGTTGGGGCGGCGTTGCTGGCACGAGGGCAGTCTACGGACTGCCCCTACGCGATCAGGGTGCGTGGTTCGTGCCGTTGTTGGCACCCGCGTGCGGCGGTGCTACGCGTCGAGGACTTCGGCGGTGGGGTTGCGGGCGGGGTCGTCGGCGGGCAGGGCGTCGGCTGCCCAGTCGCCTTTCTTCCATGATGGAACGGGCGTCGCGCATTCGGATTTCGGGACGAACTTCGAGCGCTGGACGAGCTTCAATTGGTGGATGTAGCGCGGACAGTTCGGGAATACTTCGCGCGCTTTCACGCGGACGATGAATTGCGCCTCGGGGTAGTCGGACATCAGCGGGTCGTTGGCGTCGATGGTCGCTTCGCCGTTCAGACGCATGCGCCAGCGGTTCTCGAAATCGATGAAGAGCATGCCGACCTGCTTCGTCTTCAGGACGTTGCCCATCGACAGGTACATGCCGTTGCCGTCGTAGTTGGGGAAGGCGATCGTCGTGTCGTCGATGACGCGGATAAAGCCGGGATCGCCGCCTTTGTACGAGCAGTTGGCGTGGCCCTGTTCGTCGACGGTGGCGAGGAAGAACATGTCCATGTGCTCGATGAACGCTTTGTCGTTCTGGTCGATGTGGTCTTTGACGAGGGTCTCGCTGATGCGGCCGGCGAGACGTTCCGTGTCGAACTGGGCCTGTAGGGTGCGGTTACCGTCGTGGTAGAAGTCTGTCATGGTGCTCTCCTGTCTCCGTGGGTCTTCCACAGATTACACAGATTGCGCAGATTGGGTTGGGCTGGGATAGGGGAACCACGAAGGACACGAAGG
>JANXYW010000121.1 GCA_025355835.1 Chloroflexota bacterium | reverse complement strand
CGTCCGACTTCGTCAGCCTGCACGTCCCGCTCTCAACCGAAACGGCAAAGATGATCGGCGAGCGCGAGCTGCGGCTGATGAAACACACAGCGTTCGTCATCAACACCGCGCGCGGCGGCGTGATCGATCAGGCGGCGCTGGTGCGCGCGCTCGGCGAGGGCGTGATCGCCGGCGCCGGCCTCGACGTCGCGGAAGTCGAACCGATCCCTGCGGGCGATGCGCTGTTGCGCGCGCCGAACGTCACGCTGCTGCCGCACATCGGCAGCGCGAGCCATGCGACGCGCGAACGAATGGCCGCAATGGCCGTCGATAACTGTCTCGCGGCGCTGCGCGGCGACCGCCTGCCGCACTGCGTGAATCCGGACGTGTATGGCTGATCCCCGGGCGCGAGCCAGCACCCGCGCACTCGGCGCTATCGACCTGATCGATCACTGCTCCTGTAAGTAGCGTTGCTTTGCCCGCCGCGCGGCCTCAAGCTCCGTATCGCCTCCGCCGTACATCGGAGCAGAGACTTGACTCGACCGGAGCTTCGTGAGGTCGGCTGAGACGGATCCGTTCTCGTTCTGAGCAAAGCGAACCCCGAAACCCTTTTCAGCGAACCAAGCTCGGATTTCGTCCAACTCGGACGACCCCGCGAAATGGCCGGAGTCTCTTCGAGCGACCTCCGGGCTCCAAATGATCACATCTTCGCCTCTGACGCGATTGTCGACGACGAGGTAATAGATCGGATCCGGAACCAGCGAACGGATTTCCTGCAAGCAGTACGGGCATAGCGGAGGATTGCCAAACGCGAACTTGCCACCACATGGACATGGAAGCAAAGCGTCCTCTACATGGCGCTTCTCGGCATCGGTAAGCATCCACGGGAGCTTGTTGGCGAGAGCGGAATAAGCGCGATCGTACGCGCTCCATGTAAGGACCGTCGGACCCCGATCGCAGTACAGATAACCCTCGTCGCCAAATCCAGCATGGTACTGCTCGAATTGAATCATCCGGCCACAATTCGGGCAGGCAGCTTCTCTGTTCACAGCGACAAGCTCATCCAAGTAGTATCCCAGTCGGGCAGCGAGCGGGCAACGGAAAGGGCCGCCGCCGAGTGCGCTTCTTACGCGCTCGCCACGATCGCGTTCTCCAGCAACGCCAGCAGCGCGTCGCGCTCTTCCGCGATGCCGTCCTGGAGCCGGTCGACCGCACGCAGAGTCGCCCAGCGCTCTACCACCGCCATGTCGACGGCGCGCGCACGCCGATACGCGCGAAGGTATGACATCTCCAGCAGCGACCGCGCGAACTTTGCGCCGATCCGAATCACAAACGGCATCCCCGGCGGCAGCGATCCCATGCGGATCATCAGCAGCGTGCGTCCAAGGTCGGCGTCGGGGTTTCCGCGCGTGACGTTCGGCCAATCGATGACCATGGGGCCGGACTGCGGCAGCAGAACGTTCGCCGGATGAAAGTCGCCGTGGAGCAGCTTGTCGCCGTCGGGCATCGCCTCGAACTGACGCAGCGCCCACTCGGCGACGTGCGCGGGCACACGGTCGGTGCCGCCGCGAAATTGCTCGACGCGCTCACGCAACGTCGGGATCGACTGCGGCGCGACGACGCCGTGCAGCTGTGCGTGTACCTCGCCGGTGATGCGTCCGCAGCGCCACACCGTCCACGGCTTCTTCGAGATCATCGTCAGGAGGTCGGGGCCCTCGATACGCTCCATGATGATACCCGGCCTGCCCATCACCTCCGTCACGCCGAACACCGCCGGCACCAGTGGCACGACGGCGCGCACCGCTTCCATCGCGGCGCGCTCGTGCGCGATCCCCGCGGGGTGGCGCGCGTCGCGGAAGAGCCGCAGCACCTTCCCCGGCTCCCACTCGTAGATCTGGGCCTCGCGGCCTTCGGCGATCAACTTCAGTTCGGGTATCGTGGTCATCGTTCGCCTCACCTTCACCGTATGATCGATCGCCGAGCTGCCTCGCCGCCAGAAGGGATCGGTGCGGTTTTCGCAGCACGATGATCCACCACAGAGAACACGGAGTTCACGGAGGAGGCTGGATGGCGTATGCCGCGAGATTCGCGAAGCGTGGTGGCACAGCCGTCCTCGGCTGTGAGTCCGGCAG
>JANXYW010000155.1 GCA_025355835.1 Chloroflexota bacterium | reverse complement strand
TCGCCGATGTACTCCATCACGATCACGCTGCTCGACATCGCGATCGGCTTCGGAACCGCCACGCCAGCGGCGTGCAGCAGCTGCAGCGTCGCGTACTCGGCCGATACCCACTGCCCGAACGACATCTCCTGGCCCACGCGCGACTTCTTCGTCATCGCCAGCGCGTCGCGCCGCGATGCGCCGCGCGTGCGCCCCTCGCCGTACGCAGCCGCGTTCGCAAACTGGCGCACTTGCCGCGAGCGATACACCTTTGCCGCCACGAGCCCGCCGTCCGACGCCTCGCACAGGTAGACCGTCGCCTCCTTGCCGCTCTTCACTACGCCCAATACTTCCGCGATCAGCCCCAGCGCGTCGCTGCCGCGCTCGTTTCCACCGATCAGGTCGCCCTGGTCGATGAAGTGCTGCAGCGCCGCTATTTGTTCGTTGTCCTTGTTCTGTCCCAAACCGTCCTCCCGGATGTCACCACCCGATATCGTCGACTCGCCGTTGTGCTGAGAACCCTGTCGTTTATCACTGAATGCACCTCCATGTTTTCGTGCCTTATCGATCGAAAACGAAAAGAGCCGCACGCATCACGCGCACGGCTCTGAAAAACAGAACGACCGCCAGAAGGCGGTCCGAGCATCACGACGATCTCCAGCGAACAGCCGTTACTCCAATCCCCTCCGGGTGCGCAAAGATGCAAGGCTGACAACATATTCCGTCATCTCGGGCACCTCCTCTCGCGCTAGCGGCTGCGAATCTTCGATTCGCACGGCTCGGCTCCTCCGAGAATAAGGCGCAGGCGGCGTGGCTGTCAACAACGCCGGATCAGAAGCTCGCTGCCGCAGACGTACGAACACTGCTGCTGTACGATGGTTCCACTCTTGGGGGAGAGCACGGGCGGTGCGCGCGCACGCCTCTACGAGGAAACTTCATGAAACGGTTTGTCATTCTCGGGTCGTTGGCTGCGCTGGCGATGGTGGTTGGGTTCGGGCCGGGGCAGCGTGGCGCAGCGGATGCGGCGGGCGGGAGTACGCTGAATCGTCCTGAGGATCCGGTGGTGCTGACGGGCGCGGATGTGCCGTCGCTGGTGGGCATCATGCCGGGCGATGTCGTGGCATTTCGATACGACACGGCGTGGGTGCAGATCCCCGTGCAAGTCGACGAGCGCGACGCGAAGACGTTTGGCACCGTATACAACGGGAGCGTGCCCGGGTATCCAGCCGCGTACAACGCGATCAGCACGCTACAGTACGTCGACACGGGCACGTTCACGGGCGCCGACTCCGATCCGACGCTCGATGCCAACGATGAGATCGCGTTCATGGCGAACGACGCAGGCGGCGTGCCGCCGTCGTTCGCGGAACCGGCCGGCGTGATGGCGGGCACGGGCCTGCAGATCGCGATCACAAATCCACTCGCGGCGGGTCAGATCGGGTACGTGTACATGTTTCGGCAGAACGGCTCACTGAGCGCGGGCGCGGGGCAATCGTACGTCAACTACACCTTCAGTCTGAACTCCGGCGCGTACAAGACGACGTACATCATGGCGACGAACGGCGGCAATCCCGAGAACTCGACGATTGCGACGGCGAACTACACGTATCACTTCGGCGACCGCTGGCAAGAAGACCAGATGAAGATCAGCATCGGCGGCGCGACGAACGTCGATATTCTCGATCGCCACAAGGCTATGTTCGCGCCGGGGAACTGCCAGCGCTCTGAAGATACATTCGACGGCATCATCTTTTCGGCCCCGATCGAGGGCGCATTCGTCGTCAACAAGAGCGGGCCAGTGCGGGCGATCCGCTCGTACGTTGGCGCGAACAGCGGGCCGCTGACGGAGCGCGAGCAGATCTTCTACGCGCAGCGCCAGGACATCCGCACGTATCTGCGCGTGCACGCGATCGCCAGCATCACGGACTTCTTCGACTACAGCCCGGCGGCATCCGGCATGACGTACTACAACGACCTGAACACCGGCGGCGTAACGATCGATGGCGTGCCGGAGACGCCGTTGGCGGGCGCCATCGTGTGGCAAATGGTGACCGGCGCGCAGGGTACGGTCGTGCAGGCCGGCGTGATCTCAACGAACATCGCCAACTTCGCTTACACGTCGTACTACCTAGATAAGTCAGGTCCGTTGCCGCTGGTTGGGAGCGAGACGCAATGCACTGGCGACGCGTTCGCGTATGGATCGAGCGGTACCTACGTGAGTGGCATCCCGTGTACGGATCCCGGAACAAGTTGCACGAACTTCATGAATACGACGAACACCATGTACTACGAAGCTCCCGGCACGAGTGTGGCGACGGCGCAGGCGCTGAACGCGAGGGCGAACACGCCCCTCGCGCACGCGACGCAGACGTGGCATGCGGCGGGCGTCGGTGGGATCGCGGAAGCGGCGACGCCGTTGGCGCCGAGCGGCAGCGGTGGTGGTGTGCGTGACGCGATCGCCGTTCTGATGACGGTCGTGGGTGGGTTCGGCGCCATTGCAGTCATGCGGATCGCGCGGCGTTAAGCGCACGGCCTCACCCGTCGCCTGCGGCGACCGCCCTCCCTACGACGTGGCGAGGGCTCTCGGTTCGGAGGCGACTTATGGCTGCGCCGGGCGGGTGGCGTTTGGCGCGGCACCTCACCGCGCCCGTCGGGCGCGCCCTCTCCACGACGTGGCGAGGGCTCTCGGTTCCGAGTTGAGTGCTGAGCTCATGTCATTGGTGTCGATCGGTAGATGATTGGCGCGCACTCGTGCGGCTACGGGTACGCGAGGAGTTTCGAGCCGAACGAGGGATCGGGGCCGACTTCGGCCATGGTTTTTGCGACGGCCTCGTTGGGCTGCGGCGTATCGCCCAGCAGGTGCGATAACAGTTTCCGCGCCGCGGCGTCGGTGTGGGCGGCGGTGACGGATGTGTCCCAGCTGATGAATTCCTTCGCGCCGCGTTTTTCGAATGCCTTCGCCATGTCGGTCGTGCTGAGGCCGCCGCATCCCATGAGCACGACCGTGGCGTTCTTGAACTGGCCGTGCATGCTGTTCGCGACGAACGTCGGATCGATGAGAAAGTACTGGCCTTCGGCCTGATGATCGGGGTACGAGCCGACGGCGACGCGGCCGGAGCGCTGTTCGTCCGCGTGCGCGACCTGCGAGTACGGTTCGGTGGTGAAGAGCATGACGGAGTTCTCGGATGGCCGCAGCGCGGACGTCGCGCTATCGCGGCGGTAGATGAACTGCGTCGAGTGGCTGCGGAGCAACACGAAGCTGTAGCCGCGTGACGGCAGCTCGCGGTAGAACTCGACCGTGACGGCTTTGCTCGGGTAGTAGTCGACGGTGTAGCCCGCTGCCTCGAGCTGGTGCGACGCGGCGGCGGCGAAATCGGGGTTCGCATCGGTGAAGGCGAGCTGGTCGATGATCACGGCGCGCGGTCGTGCAGGCGGGCCAGCGCCGTCCCACGGCGCAGCGATGACCAGCGCGATCGCCGCGACGGTCGAGACGACGACGACCGCAGCTGCCGCGGCCCACGCACGACGTGCGTTCAAGGAGAATCGCCTTTTTCTGGCAGAGCCGGTCACGTGGTGGGCCTCCGTGCGGGGGTGTTTCAGTCAGTATACGCTGGTAGCCTCACCCGGGCCTTCTATTCCGTTTGCGGGGGCTGCCGGTGCGGCACGTGAGAAAGGTCGCGATGTTCGCGTTTACGGTCAGTATCGAGATTGCGGCGCCGCC
>JANXYW010000137.1 GCA_025355835.1 Chloroflexota bacterium | reverse complement strand
GGCGTGGCTGGCGGCGCCAGCGAAGCTGGCGGCGGTGTTCGCCATCAACCGCTCCCGCAGCCCCTTGCGCGGCCGCGCGTACGTCACCTTCCGCTCGGAAAGACCCGCGAGCGACTGCGCGAGGTCGATCGCCTCGTCCAGGTCGCCCAGATCGTCGATCAGGCCGTTCTGTTTCGCCTGGATCGCGGTGTAGATCTCGCCAGTGGCGAGGGCGCGGATCTGTTCGCGCGTCATGCTGCGCGCTTCGGAGACGATTTCGACGAAGCGGTCGTAGAACGAATCGAGCAGCGCCTGTTCCTTCACGCGCTCCTCATCGGTCGGCTCGCGGAAGTTCGAGAACATGTCCTTCAGCCGCCCGGACTTCGTCACCTCCATCCGCACGCCGATCTTGGTGAACAGCTCGTACAGCATCGGCCGCATCGATATGACGCCGATCGACCCGACGATCGCCATCGGCGCCGCCAGCATTTTCGTCGCTGCGCAGCCCACCATGTAGCCGCCCGAGGCGCCCGTCCCGCGCACGAACGCCACGACGGGCTTCTTCGCCTTCACCTTCGCGACGGCCCGGTACAGATACTCCGACGCGCTCGCTCCTCCGCCCGGGCAGTCGATATCGACGACCATCGCGCGGATATGCGCGTTCTCCTCGATCGCCTTCAGCATTCGCACGTATTCGGCCGTCTTCGCCGACGAAGGAATCGCGCCGAACAGCTCCGTCACGGCGATGCGGTCCTGGTTGAGGTTGAGCGCTTTGGCGAGCATGCGGTCTCCTGTTGTGTACGTAGTGGGTGCCGTGAGTGTAGCGCGCGGATGTTTGTCGTTGGAGGTTGGAGGGTGGAGGGTGGAGGGTGGAGGGTGGAAGTGGGACTCGGGAGACAGGAAGCGAGAAGCGGGACACGGGAAACGAGACCTCACCTCCGTGCTTGCGCACTGATCCTCTCCGCCCGGCGGAGAGGAGGGCGGCCGATCGGGGCTCGGGATCGAGAGGAGCGCTCGACACGTGACGGACGGGCCGCCGGGTTCCATTTGTGAGTGGCATGTCGTAGCGCTTCCCTTTCCACGCTGTGGAGAGGGGTGGCCGAAGGCCGGGGTGAGGCTCGCGCACTGACCGCGCGTGCTGCAAATCCCCAGCCAAGAGTCGATATCCCCAAAATCAACGACATGACAATGTAGGACAGCCGCCCCCGGCTGTTGGCAGCCCGCCACATCCGCCACAACCTCCGGTATCGCAACCGAGCAGAGAGTGGCACAGCCGTCCCGGGCTGTGAGTCGCTCGTCTTGCGCCGCCGCACGTCCCAGGCATGGAGCCACGTCCTCCTCTCCGCGGGCGCCGGACCAGCGCGATCGAAGAGTCGCCGCAGGAGACAGCGCGGAGGTGAGGTCTCCGCCGCGTCGTGCCGCCGACGAGCACCGCGCGGGCTGGAAAGCCCGCGCTACGAGTCGAATCGATCGGTTCCTCGACCTCGCAGCCTGGTGCACCGACGACCGGAGACCGACGACCGACGACCAACATCCGGTGGACGACCGCACCCACATCACCCTATCCTCAGATCATGGACACGCCCGACACGCCGCCCACGCCCGCGACCGCCGACGACATCAAGCGCTTCCGCGCGAACTTCCAGGGCGAAGTCGATGGCGTCGAGCTGTATCGGCTCCTGGCGACCGCGGAAAAGGATCCCGAGCGCGCGCAGATCTTTCTCGATCTCTCAGAGACGGAGAAGTCGCACCTCAAACACTGGTCCGACAAGCTGCGCGCCGCCGGCGTCGATCCCGGTAACCCTGGCCCGAGCCTGCGCGTCCGGGTACTCGTCTTTCTCGCCCGGCGATTCAGCCCGCGCGCGGTGCTGCCGATGGTCAGCGCCATGGAGTCGAGCGGCTTCAACGACTACATGGCGCAGCCCGATGCCGGCCCCGAACTGGCGCGCGCCGAGCGCTCGCACTCGCGCACCCTCAGCACGATGTACTCGCCCGGCGGCAACGTCAGCGGCGACGTCGCGGGCATCGCGGCCGGCGAGCGCTGGCATCGCGTTGATACCGGCGGCCAGTTGCGCGCGGCGATCTTCGGTATCAGCGACGGGCTGCTGTCGAACCTCAGCCTCGTCATCGGCGTCGCCGGCGCGAACCCGGAGGGGCGCTTCATCGTGCTCACCGGCATCGCCGGTTTGCTCGCGGGCGCGTTCTCGATGGGCGCGGGCGAGTTCATCTCCGTCACGTCGCAGCGCGAATTGTTCGAGCGGCAGATCGCGCTCGAAAAAGAAGAACTGGAGTCGAACCCGGAGGAGGAGCGCAAGGAGCTGGCGCTGATCTACCGCGCGAAGGGACTCCCTCTGGACGAGGCGGAAGCGCTCTCGACGCGGATGATCGCCGACCGCGGCGTCGCGCTGGAGACGCTCGCGCGCGAAGAGCTGGGCCTGAATCCGGAGGGTCTCGGCTCGCCCTGGGGCGTCGCCATCGCGTCGTTCCTGGCTTTCGCCGCCGGCGCGATCATCCCCGTCATCCCGTGGTTCTTCGGCTCAACGACGCCGTTCTTCATCGCGTCGGTAGCGCTCGGCGCGCTCGCGATGTTCGCCGTCGGCGCGTCGGTGTCGTTGTTCACCGGCCGCAACTTCATCTTCGCCGGCGCGCGCCAACTCGCCATCGGCATGGGGGCCGCGCTCGTCACGTTCGCCATCGGCAAAGCGATCGGCGCCGGCACGAGGTAGAGCGTTCTTACTCTCGATTCACCGCGAAGGCGCGAAGAGCGCGAAGGGTTGGGGCTGAATTCAGCGGAGAGTGCACATGAACCCGTAGCGTGGGCTTTTCAGCCCGCGCGTAGCTCGTATTGCAAGATTGCCTCGCCAATCACCGCGAAGGTGCGGCGAGCGCCCACACCACGCCGTAGCGGAGGAGCTTCAGCTCCGGTCACCTCGTACCTGCCTCCGGTCTAACCCGTTATTTCGCCGACGCAATTGAAGGAGTATGCTAGCCGAACGTCGCCCGCCTCTAGCCAGGAGATCGAAACAGAAGATGAAAACGCAAATCACCGAGCTGTTCGGCATCGAACACCCGATCATCCAGGGCGGCATGCACTTCGTTGGCCTCGCCGAGCTTGCCTCGGCGGTTTCCAACGCCGGCGGCCTCGGCATCATCACGGGACTCACCCAGGGCACACCCGAGAAGCTGGCGGCCGAAATCGCCCGATGTCAGGAAATGACCGACAAGCCCTTCGGCGTGAACATGACGTTCCTTCCGGCCCTCAGGCCACCCGACTATCCGGGTCTGTTCAAGGTCATCATCGACAGCGGCGTCAAAGTCGTGGAGACGGCCGGCAACAATCCCGCGCAATGGATGCCCATGCTCAAAGACGCGGGCATCAAGGTCATCCACAAGTGCACCGCCGTACGCCACGCGCTCAAGGCCGAGCGCATCGGTTGCGATGCTGTTTCCGTCGACGGCTTCGAGTGCGGCGGCCATCCCGGCGAAGACGACATCCCGAATTTCATTCTTCTTCCCCGAGCCGGCGAAGAGCTGAAGATCCCCTTCGTGGCATCCGGTGGCATGGCCGACGGACGAAGCCTCGTGGCGGCGCTCGCCTTGGGCGCCGACGGCATCAACATGGGTACGCGATTCATCGCCACCCAGGAGGCGCCCGTGCACGCGAACGTCAAGCAGGCGCTCGTCGATGCGAGTGAACTCGACACGCGCCTCATCATGCGCGGTCTGCGGAACACCGAGCGCGTCCTCAACAACGCCGGCGTCGAACGGCTGGTCGAAAAGGAGAAAGCACTCGGAGCGAGCATCAAGATCGAGGACATCCTCCCCGAAGTCGCCGGCATCTATCCGCGCGTTATGAAGGACGGCGATATCAGCGCGGGCGCCTGGTCATGCGGCATGGTCGCCGGGCTCATCCACGACGTTCCGACCGTGAAGGAGCTCATCGACCGAATCATGAGCGAGGCTGAGGCCATCATCACCCGCCGCCTCGCTGGCATGCAATCGGCTTGAGAGCGCGCTGACAGGCGGACGATCGCCCGGCACTATGCCGGCGATCCGAGCGAGCCTTCGGCCATGCGGTCGTACGCGAGGCCCCACGGCGGGCGCAGGAAGCCAAGCGCGCGCACGTCCTCGCACCAGTTGCCGAGAGGCGAGCGGCGGTGGAAGGTGCCGCCGCCGATGACCTTGCACACGCGGCCCATGGCGGTCTCGGCCAGCTCCGCAATCGCCGTCTTGCCCTGCAGCACACCGAGCGGCGTCTGACCTTCGGGGCCAGTCTCGACGGCACGCACCATGCCCTCGTACGCCTGCTGAATGAGCCAGTGCTCCATCTCCGCACGCGCCCACTCGATGCGCTCGTACGGCCGCAACGAAGCCTCCTTGCCGCGGAGCGCCTCGTGCGCATTCTCGAACGCGGCGTCGCAGATGCCGACGATCACGGCGGCGAAGAGGCAGCCGACGAAGCCGAATGACGCCTGGAGTACGGGCTGCAGGCCGCCGCGCCAGGCGCATCGTACGACCGGCACGCCGTCGAACTGGAACGCGTGGCTCTGCGTGGCCGCCATGCCGTGTCCGTCCCACTCGGCGATGAGCTTCATGCCGTCGGAGCCGTCCCAAGCGCGGCGCGCGTCGAAGTAGAAGAGCTCGGGCCCCGTTTCACCCTCGGGCACGGCGGTCGTGATCATAAAGCTCGAGATGCCGGAGCCGCTGCTGAAGTGCTTCTGGCCCGAGAGAAGATAGCCGCCTGATCCATCGAGTTTCGCGAGCGTCTTCGTCTTGGCGATGTCGCCGCCGCTGCCCGGCTCCGAGGTGATCGTGCCCCACCAGTGGCCATCGAGCGCGGCGCCGAAGACCTCGGCGCGCTGGCGATCCCACGCGTCCTGGTCGCCGCCCGCGGCGCGCGGCGAAGCGAGCCAGAAGGCGAGCACGGCCGGATGCATCGATGACACGAGCGCCAGCGACGAATCGCCGCCCGCGAGCGTGCGCAGCAGTTCGCAGATCGAGCGCGTCGACTTCGCGGCGCTCTCCCAGAGGCCACCCTGCGACGTTGGCACGCCAGTCAGCAGGAAGCCGGCCTGCGCGGGCTGGTCGAAATCGGCGCGGTCGAGCGCGCGCCGCTGCTGTCGCTCGCCGCGTTGCGCCGCGAACGCGGCTGCGATATCGCGCACGTTCGCGTGCACTGCTTCTCGATCTGGCTGCATCGAAATCTCCTTCAGTCGGCGCCGCTCATGAGCACCGCTCCCGCTCGCGAGACGCGAAGCGTGTGGCATAGCCGTCCCGGCTGTGAGTCCGGCGAAGCCGGATCGCGGCACACTCTCCGATAAACACTCGCTCGTCGAACATCCACGCCTGCATGCTTACGCCCCGCTGCCTCGCACCGCATACACCCGCACCGGCTCCCC
>JANXYW010000134.1 GCA_025355835.1 Chloroflexota bacterium | reverse complement strand
AGGCTGGAAAGCCCGCGCGATGCGTTCTCGGTATGGAGCTTCTTCGGCGCAGCTGAAGCTGCGCGGGTACTTCGTTCGTGCGCGGGTCGGACGTCTGTTTCGCGAACGAGCACCGCGCGCGCTGGAAAGCCGCGCTACGGTGACGTAGCTGGCGGCACTCACTGCCAACCGCTAACAGTTAACCGCCGAGCAGCTAGCGCGCCAGCGCGGCCTGCACGGCTTCGCGGACGTCGCGGAGGCGGAAGGGTTTGGCTAGCACGGCGTTGTCGACGCTTTGGAGGAAGCGGCGCGTGTCGGGGGCGACGGTGTCGCCGGTGATGAAGATGACGCGCGAGGCGAGCGGGTTGTTGGCCTCGCGGAGGTTGGTGTACATCTCGGCGCCGCCCATCACGGGCATCTTCATGTCGGTGACGATGAGGTCGATGCCGCCGCGCTGCACCACATCGAGCGCCTCGCGACCGTTCTTGGCGATGATGACATCGTGGCCGTCCATCTCCAGCACGCCTTGCAATAGCTTCTGGATGCTGTCCTCGTCATCGACGACGAGGATGCGCCGGCGCTCGGACTGCGCGACGGGCGCGGGTTCTGCCTCGTTCCGCCGCACAGGCGCGACGCCGCCGACGATCGGCAGTTCGATGAAAAACGTCGTGCCGCGACCGGATTCGCTCTCGGCCCAAATGCGGCCGTTGTGCTCTTCGATGATGTTGTAGCAGATGGTCAGGCCGAGGCCGGTGCCTTCACCGGCTTCCTTCGTCGTGAAGAACGGATCGAAGATGCGGCGCACGGTCTCGGCGCTCATGCCGGGACCGCTATCGGTGAACGAAACGGTGAGCGCGCGGCCGTTCGAGCGCGTGCGGATGCGCAGCGTGCCTTCGTCCTGGCTCTTCATCGCCTGCTCGGCGTTGTTGATGATGTTGAAGAAGACCTGCTGGAGCTGGTTGGCGTCGACCATCGTTTCCGGTAGCGCCGCGTCGAATTCCATCTCGGTGTTGATGTTGCGGACGCGCAGATCGTAGTTCCGGAGCTCCAACACGCGCTCGATCAGCGTGTTGAGGTTCGACGGCTCCTTTTGGGCGCGGCGGCGGCGGGCGAACGTCAGCAAGTTGGAGACGATCTTCGATGCGCGCTCGGCTTCCGCGTAGATGGTCTCGACCTGATGGCGCGCCGACTCTTCGAGGTCCTTCAGCAGCAGTAGTTGCGAGAAGCCCATGATCCCGGTGAGCGGATTGTTCAACTCGTGCGCGACGCCGGAGACGAGTTGGCCGACGCTGGACATCTTCTCGGACTGCAGCAGGCGCTCCTGCGCCAGGCGCGTCTGCGCGCGCTGCGCGTCGAGCCGCTCGATCGCCTTCGACAGGTCGGACGCCATAGCGAAGTAGCGGTCGCGCTGCTCCTTCGTTAGCGGCTGTGCGCCGCTGATGCGCAGCATGCCGGTAACGACGCCTCCGACGACGAGCGGTGCATCTTCGTACGCGTCCGGCTCGTCGATGGGGCTGCCGGATGCTCCGGCGAGCGTGATCACCATCGGGTCTTCGCTGGGCCACGTCGCGTGGTCGATGCCGGCCAGCTCGACGAAGGCAGCGAGCGCCTGGACGTGCACGCCCTCGACGACGGGCGGCGCGAGCGTGCCAGCTGCGTACTCGGGCACGACGTGGCGGCTGTCCTCGCACAGGACGGCGACGGCGAGATCGAAGCCGAGCGACGGGCGGATGGCCTCGAGCACGAGGGTGAGGAGATCGACGGCGCCGAACGGGCGCTCGGGGGAATCGGGGCGTGTGGCGGGCGATGTGAAGATCATTCCTGCGGGCGAGTATACAAAGTTGTTCGCCGGTCGTCAGTCTTCGGTCTCCGGAGAGCTGGAATCACCGCGGAGGCGCAGAGAGCGCGGAGGGTTGTTTTGGGGGACGATCCACGAAGATCACGAAGGTCACGAAGGGATTGTTGGGTGGTTGTGGGTCTGGGATGTGAAGTTCGGGAGGTTGGTGGGCGAACGTGCACCTCACCCGGCGCTTTGCGCCACCCTCTCCACGTCGGGGAGAGGATTTGCTGGGTGGAAGAGCGTGCTGGCTACGCCCACTCTCGTGGACCAGGCTCCGCCGGCGTCAGGCGAGTGCGTGATCTTGTAGGGCGCAACCCGTTGCGCCCGCCGCCGGGCCAGCTCCAATGCGCCGAATCAGGTTTTAACGTTCCGGCTGTTCGCTCTCCACGATGTGGAGAGCAAGGGCGGTCGCCGTAGGCGACCGGGTGAGGTGCGCGGTCTCCTACCGTTGCCCGGATCGACACGCGGCCACCGCCTGCCCCGCAGCCTTGCGACGCATTAGGGACTACTTGCGTCGGATATGCGGGGGTATCCCTTCTCGCTCGCGGGTGGAAGCGCATGGGTCAGTGGTCGCGTGTCCTCAATACTTGGCCCACTGGAAGCGGACGCACGTTCGTCTTGGGTGGGAGGACAAATGCCGAAGGCCGCGCGAAGCACAGAGGGTCGCGAGCGTAGAGCTGTGGCCCAGGCGAATCCTCCGGACGCCGGCCACGAGCTGGAAGATCCCTTTTCTGATGAAAGCCTGACGAAAGTCATCAAGGATTACATGCCCCTGGTGCGGCACGCCGTGAACCGCATTGCGGTCGGCAGCACCAACGGCGGCATCCTTCAATACGAAGACATGGTCTCGTACGGCGTGCAGGGGCTGATCGAGGCGTACTACGCCTTCGACCCCGATAAGGGCGCGAAGTTCTCAACGTACGCACTCCCGCGCATCCGCGGCTCGATTCTGGATGCGATACGCGCGACGCACCCGCTGCCTCGTTCGCTGCAGAAGTTCGGCAGCGATATGGAAAAGGCGACGGCGGCGCTGCACGTGACGCTGAACCGTGCGCCGACACGCGACGAAATCGCGAAGTATATGGGCGTCGAGTCGAAGGACTTCATGAGTTCGCTGCGCACCAGCAACGTGCGCGTCGTGTCGCTGGACAGCCTGGCCGACAGCGCAGGCAACGGGAACAGCGAAAAGCTGTGGGAGATGGCGGATGAGGACCCGAACATCGACCCCGACTCCGTCGCCGAAGAAACGATGGTGCGGGCGAAGCTGGTGCAGGCGGTCGACCTGCTGCCCGAGCGCGAGAAGATGATCGTGCGGTTGTACTACATGAAGTCGCAATCGTTGAAGAGCATCGGGGTGACGCTCGGCATTTCGGAGTCGCGCGCGTCGCAGCTGCGGCACCGGGCGATTCGCCGGCTGCGTACGGTGCTGACGCAAGAATTGCAGGACGCGGCGTAATGGCGAAGCACGAAGCGCCGCGCGCGCTCACGATCACCGTCGTCGGCATTGGCGCTGAGGCCGATGCGCAGGCACGCGCACTGCGCGGCATCGACGGCGTCGAGATCGAGCGGCTGGCGGGCGCCAGCGAAGATGAACTACTCGAGAACTTCTCTCGCGCGCACGCGCAGGCCGTTGCGTTTGCAACAGCTGCTCCTGACCTTCCGAACGCAATCAAGCGGGCCGTGATGGCGGGCCGCCACGTGTTCGTGCCGATGGCCGTCGCGCTCAGCTCGAAGCAGCTGCGCGCGCTCGACGATCTGGCGGCGCGGCGCGCGCGCGCGATCATCTTCGACAACGGCAGCCTGGGCGATGAGCGGATGACGTTCGTGCGCAAGATGACGGGCGGGCCGCAGGCGCTCTGGCGACCGCGCTACATCCGCTCGCTGCGGACGGGTATCCACGGCGGCGCGACGCTGGACGAGCTGGCGGTCGCCGATCTCGGCGTGGTGCTGGCTGTGGCGGGCGGCATGCCGTCGCGGGTCAACGCCTTCGCCCCGCGCGTCGATGACGAGACGGGCTCGACCGATGCGGTGATGGTGATGCTGTCCTTCGATGGCGGATCGGTCGCACAGGTAGATGTGAGCCTCGTCGAGCCGATGCTTCGGCAAGAGATCGCTATCGTCTGCGACGGACGAACGATCGTGCTGGACGCGCTTGACCAGCGGGCGCCGCTGCAGATCCAGGCGGCGGCACGGCATCGCGGGCCGCAGAGTGCGGGTCAGTGGGCCGAGACTGTGAGCGAGCATCCGCTCGGCGATGCGGGCGACCGCACAGCGCGCGCGGCGACGGCGTTCGTGACGGCGGTGCGCGCCGGCGACGCGACGGCGACGAATGCGGCCGAGATGGCGAACGCGGCTTTGGTCTGGGAGACGGCGCGGGAGTCGATGGCGCGCGGCGGCGAACTGCTGACGCTCTCGGCGGAGGGCGTGCATCCGGAGGCGAAGCGACCGGTGCTCCAGCTGATCCATGGCGGCGGCCGGCGCTCGACCGATCGGCCGGCGCCGGAGCTGACGCTGGTGTCGCGCGGGGAGCATTCGCCGCGGACTGCGTAACGCGCGGTTCGGGTTCACCACGGAGACGCGAAGGACGCGCATTGGTTGACGGCTGATATTGAAGGTGCGGCCGCTCTCATTTGAGGGCGGCATGTTTGTTTTCCACGAGAGTTGCAGGCGGGGCGCCTGCGCTCCATTTCATGCGGTGCTGTTTGGCGGACTCGCCTTGACCTCCAACGAGAATGGCCGTCGCAGGCAAACGAAAACCGCCCTCGATGAGGGCGGTTCGACTATCTCTCGGACCTTCCGCCGAATGCTAGGCGGAGGCTGCGGACGAGGGGGCGTTTGCGTCGTCGCGCGGGATGCGGTCTTTCTTCTCGAACGGCTGGTTCTCTTCGCCCTCGTGCCAGAGTTCCTGGCGCAGGACGGTGATCTCGGTGGGGGCGCTGATGCCGATCTTGACGCGATCGCGCTCGACACCAAGGACTCGGACGAGGATATTCCCGGAGATCACGATCCCCTGGTCTACTTTTCGGGTGAGGATAAGCATCGCTTGCGTCTCCTTCGCATAGGCGACGGCATCGTTGGCTGGGTGAGCGCGAGGGCCGCACTTCCTGGCTCCGCCGAGCAAATATCGGCAGTTCGGGAGGGCCACTGGCGCTTCGGAGGGCCGTTGGGGCACAGAGGGGGGCGCGCACCCACGTTGGGGCGGGTGTTGGAGGTAGGAGGTTAGAGATTGGAGTGAGGTACGCGTGCCGTTCGGCGTTCCAACCTCTACCCTCCAGCCTCTAAAGACCAAAGCTGGTGGGCCCGGCAGGATTTGAACCTGCGCGCCACCGGTTATGAGCCGGGTGCTCTGCCGCTGAGCTACGGGCCCGCGCGGGGATGATAGCAAGTTGGTCGCCGGTCGCAGGTCGTCGGTCGCCCGGGGTTCACCACGGAAGCGCGGAGACTTGTTAGGGGTCGCGGGTCATGTCGTCCTCGAGCGTAGCGAAGGACCTTGCTCGGGCGGGCTGGATGCTTGTGCTATGCGCTTCGGCAGGCAGCGGTGTCGCCGCCTTGCGACCGTAGGCCGGTGGCTGCACCGGGGATGGTCTACGGCCGGGCATTCGGCGCAGCTAAAGCTACGCGGGTACTTCGTCGGGCCGTCCGGCCGTCGCTGAGCGATATTTGCGTTCACATTCCGGCGCGTCGGGAACTTGCACGGCCGGTGGTACATTCCGGCGCGGCGGCAACTCGCGTTGCGCTAGAACAGCGCGATTGGGTTGACCGGCGAGCCGGTGCCGCCGACGACGGGCAGCGGCGCGAACGTGAGCATGAATTCGTAGCGGTTTTCTTCGGCGCACGCTTCGGCCAGCGGCTGGAGCAGCGCGTTGTCGAGCAGCGC
>JANXYW010000072.1 GCA_025355835.1 Chloroflexota bacterium | reverse complement strand
CCCCTGCCCTAAGCACGAGCATCGCCGGAGTCGAACGCTCCGTTGGTATTGGCTACCTCGACTTCAAGTAGATAACGAGAATCGCGATCAATATCCCGATCGCTGATCCCAAGAGGCGCTGATGGAACGCGGAACTTTGAAACCAACCGTCGCGGGGGCCGATCGGCAGTCCCCGCGAGAGGTTTTCGTTCCACAGCAAAGCGATGGATAACAGTGTGAGTGGAAGTGTCGGGAGAACGACCCAAATTGGACCACCGGCTCCGAGTACAATCGTCGCGAGCAGGGACCATGCGATTGCGGCTAAGAGCGCCAACCGCGTCGAGATTCGCCACTCTGACCAACCCGGCCTAGGTCGCATGATGCGATGGTACCGGAAAGCGTTTCAACGCCGATACGACGTTGGTTTCAAAGTCTCCCCTACACTATCCCTATGACCATCACCCGCAATTCCTTTGCGACGTCGCGCGCGTCTCCAGCGCTTCCCGCTGAAGCGTGGCTGATCGCTGGCGTGCTCGCCGCGGCGGTGTGTGCGATCGCTGCGCTCTACGGGCAGTCGGCGGCGTTTGGGTGCGCGGCTGTCGCCTCGCTGGCGGCGGGGGTGGCGCTGTACGAGCCGCGGACGCTGGGGCCGATGCTGGCGTTGGCGCTGCCGCTAGAGATCACGAAGCTCTGGTTCCCGTTCTTGCAGACGCGCTCGGAGCTCGGCGGCGGGCTGCCGCCGACATCGGTTGTCGATGCGGGGCGGTTGATAGTGGCGATGGCGTTCGTCGTGTGGGCGCTGCGGCCCGCGCGGCCGCGCATCGACGTGCTGCCGGTCTCGCCGCTGACGCTGCCGTTGGCGATGCTGTTCGCGGTGTACGCGCTCTCGACGCTCTACGCAATCGACGTTTCGGCGGCGCGGACGGAGTCGCTGCGGCTGCTGTTCTCGCTCGGCGGCTTCGCGCTGGTGCCGTTCTTCGTGCGCGACCGCGCGTCGTTGCGATGGACGTTGTACGCCGTCGTATTTTCGGCGGTGGCACTGGCGATCGTCGGTGTATACCAGCAGATCACGGGCAACTTCTTCTGGAACGAAGGACTCGGCCTGTTCGGCGAGCGCCGGATCAACACGACGTTCGCGGATCCGAACCACTTCGCGCGCTTCCTCCTCGTCGGCATGGTCGTCGCCCTGGCGCTGTGGCCGTTCGTCGATCGGCGCGTGCGATTCGCGCTCGCGACGGCGATGGCATTGAGCGCGCTGACGCTCGTGTTCACGGGATCGCGCGGCGCCTGGATCGTGGGCGCAGTGGCGCTTCCCGTGATGGTGCTAGCGCTGCCGATCGAGCGTCGCGTGCGTGTACGAATGCTCAGCGTGGGTTGCGCGGCGCTTGTAGCGGCAGCGCTGGTGATCGCGGCGTTCAGCCCGTTCTTCACGAAACGCGTCAACACGTTCACGTTCGGAGTCGAGGCCTCGGGCGCGCGGCCGTATTTGGTCGACGCCGGGCTGCACATGTTCGCCGATCATCCGCTCACGGGCGTCGGCGCGGGCGGCTATCAATCCTCGTTTCAAAACGACTACTACGACTTCAAGGACCCAAAGATCAAGGCGAACGTAACGATTTCGCACACGTCGGTCGTCACGCTCATGGCGGAACTCGGTGTCATCGGCATGGTGGCGGTGGCGTTCGTGATGGTGCGCTGGGGCGCATACGTGCGCACGCTGCTGGGCGGCGCGCATCCGGAGACGAAGGCCGTGGTCGCGGCGCTGGCCGTGATCAGCGCGATCATCTTCTTCGGATCGCAGACGGAGGGGCGCTTCCTCGAAGACCCCTACCTCTGGTTCGCGGCCGGGCTCGCCGTCGCCATCGACGCGATGCGGGATCGTGGCGGTGCGGACGCGCATGAAGGTCGCGCCCCGTTGTGAGAGTTGTCTACCTGGCCGACGCGCCGTACATCCACACGCGACGCTGGGTGCAGCACTTCGCGCGGCTCGGCTGGGACGCGCACGTCATCTCGTTCCGCCCGGCGGAGATCGAGGGCGCGACGGTGCACTACGTCGATGGCTTTGAGACGATCGGAAAGGCGCGCTACGTCGTGCATGCACGGAGGGTGCGTACGCTGATCGAGACACTGAAGCCGGATCTGCTGCACGCGCTGCACCTGACGAGCTACGGGTTTCTCGCCGGGTTGTCGGGCTTCCAGCCATCGATCGTATCGGTGTGGGGCACGGACGTGCTGGAGGCGCCGACGCTGACGCCACTGCATCGCTGGATCACGCGGCACGCGCTGTCGCGCGCGGGCGCGATCACAGCGACGGGCTTGCGGCTGGCCGAAGCGACGCTGCCGTACGCGCCGGAAACGAAGTCCGTGCTGGTCATACCATACGGCGTCGATCTCGATCTGTTTGCACCCACGCCGCGTGAATCGCGGTCAGATGGCCGCGTGACCGTCGGCGCCGTATCGCGGCTGTCGCCGGAAAAGGGGTTCGAGTTCCTGCTGCGTGCGGTCGCTGCGTTACGCGATCGCGCCGTGTTGATCGACGTAGCCCTCGCAGGCGACGGGCCGTCGCGCGCGGCCTTGGAGCGGCTAACGGATGAGTTGTTGTTGCGAGAGCGCGTGGAGTTTCTCGGCGAGGTCGCGCACGCCGACGTGCCGGCGGTGCTGCAACGACTCGACATCTTCGCCATGCCATCGACGTGGGAGGGATTCGGCGTGTCCGCGCTCGAGGCGAGTGCGATGGAGCTG
>JANXYW010000068.1 GCA_025355835.1 Chloroflexota bacterium | reverse complement strand
CGTCGATGTCGGCACCGGCGTGTTGGTCGGTGTATTCGTCGGCGTGTTCGTGCTCGTCGCCGTATTGGTGGGCGTGTTCGTCGCGGTGTTGGTCGGCGTATTCGTCGATGTGTTGGTCGCGGTCGCGGTATTCGTCGCCGTGTTCGTCGCGGTCGGGGTGTTCGTCGCCGTGTTGGTCGCCGTCGCCGTATCGGTCGGCGTCGATGTCGGCACCGGCGTGTTGGTCGCCGTATTCGTCGGTGTGTTCGTGTTTGTGGGCGTGCTCGTCGGTGTCTGCGTCGGTGTGTTCGTTGCCGTTCGGGTAGGCGTGTTCGTGATCGTCGGTGTATTGGTGATCGTCGGTGTATTCGTCGAGGTACTCGTCCGCGTCGGCGTATTCGTCGGCGTGTTCGTAGTCGTCGGCGTGTTCGTGGGCGTATTCACGACGATCGTCTCGCTCGTGCAGAGGCTGGAAACCGGCCCCACGTTCTCGACATCGCCGCTATAGGTTGCCTGCCAGTAGAACGTGCCGGGCGTGCTGAAGGTGTGATTTTTCGAGTCAGGCGCGACGCTGTTCACGACGGTATTGATGACAGGCGTCTCATCGGCGACGAGCGTCGTGCAGCTGCTGTCGCTATAGATCTTGTAACTAATCGTGCCGCCTGCAGTTGGCGTGGCACCGACCAACGTCGCGGAGTCGTGAACGATCGCGCCCGTCACGACCGGTCCCAGGTCGGAGAGCGTCGTGGTCACCGTGGGTTTTGCGACGATGTGCAACGTAACAGAGCATGTCACACCCGCCGATCCGGGACTCGTCGCGGTGAACGTCATGACGTACGTACCGAACTGCAACGGGCTCGGCGTCCAATTGAAGACGCTCGACACGGGGCTTCCGGCAACGCCCGTGAATGCCAGCGCCGGCGTCATCGTGGATCCGGGCGGGAAGCCCACGCCGTTCAGCGTAACGGCGTCGCCGGGATCGGCGTCGGAGGCCTGCACCGTAAACGTGAGCGCATTGCCAACCTGGCCGTTGATGATCGAGCCGCAGGCCGGCGTTGGCCCGTGATCAAACACAGGGGGATTGTTAGCGGGAACGAACGGAACGAGACGAATGAGCCAATCGAGCGCCGTAGAGCTCTTGAGAGTGCAACCCGTCCCCGTACACCCGGAGGGGGAATTGGGGATGCGGTCTTCGATGATCACCTGGGTCGAGTAATAGGTGGTGCACCCGGATCCAGTGCAGAGGTTCGCGCTCGTCGTGTTCCAGCTGTAGAGGCCGGTCGTGGAGTTGATCGTTGCGAGAGCGGACGGGTCGGCCTCGCCGGGCTGGTCGAACGCGCCGTTGCCCGAACCGACGGCCTCGGCATCCGTCGCCATGCGCCACGTGATCACGTCGCTATTGGCATCAGCGGCGGGGACACTGAACGTGCAGAGCGCGGGGTAGGGACAATCGACGATCGGAGGAAGGACGCTGACCGGCCCCGTGTTCGGGGGTGTTGCCCCGACATTCATGACTGTCTGCTGTCGGAAGTTTCGATCCGGGTTGTTGACGTGTCCCCCCACACCCGGACCGCCGGCAGGTCCCGTTAAGCGGCAGCAGGACTGAATGAACGCGGTCTTCGTGCCGGAACTCGCGTACGTGTGGGTCAGTGTGGTGTCGGAACCATACGGCAGTGTCGAAGGGTCGACGACGAGTGCAAACAGCCAATTAGCCGCCGTGTCGACTGAGGTCACTTTGTATAAGAGCTCACCGTACGGCGAGGAGAGTGTGTTCCCGTCGCCCCAGTTCCAAATGGTGCCAGTGCCGGTAGTCTCATCGATCACATCTCCGACGCCGGGAAAGCCTCCTGCCCCAGTGCAAGGGATCGTGGCCACGGGGCCCGCGACGGCGGGATTGATGCAGGGGTCGGCGTCGCGTCGCCAACCATTCGAAATCGTCACTTCGACCGTATTGCCGCTCGTGTTCGTCCAGTTCGTCTGGCCATAGCGGAAGTGCGTGGCGTACGCGGCCTGGACGACGAGCGCGCCCAATGGCTAGAACGGCAAGGACGAAGAAGGCTTTGCGCATGGCTCTCCCCACGAAGCGCTCGCCGACAGACGCACATGCCGCTGCAAGCGGCAATCCGCAGATCGGACAAGATGAGCCGTGCAAGACGAGCGGGGGTGCTCAAGGCGATATTACGCTTCGATTACAACGCTGTCAAGTGCATACGCGAGCAAATTGGCGATGCACCGAAAATTGTGCGGGGACATAATCTGCCGCTGCGTCATAGTGGTATAAATGGTACCGATGATTCGGAGTGCGATGTTGGGAAACATGAAGTTAGACGGCCGCGACCAGCAGCGCGCCGGCGTCGTACAGTTTCGCCACACGCACGGCGCCCGCCGGGCCGACAGCAAGGCATAGACCGCACAGAATGCACTCGTCGAGATTCTTGTCTACGATCGTCACGCCGCTCTCGCTCGCCTCGAAGATGTCGACCGGACACACCCCCGCGAGCTGCTTCGCCGCGGCAGCATCGGATGCGACAGGCTCGTCGACTTCGACGCGGATGAACATGCCGGAACCGCTCGCCTGCGTCATCGTGACCCCGCTTCCGCCAGCCGCTGCTTCACGATGCCGGGTATCTCGGCGATCTCTTCCGCCACCGAGATGCCCGCGTCCTTCATTCGCGCGATCTTCTCCGACGTCGTGTCGGCTTTGCCCTCAACGATCGTGCCGGCGTGCCCGAAACGCATGCCCGGCATTTCGTCCATGAATCGCCCCGCCATGAAGGCAACGACCGGGAGGCGCGACTTCTGCTCCTTCACGTACTTCGCGAGCTGCGCTTCCATCGGGCCGCCCGGCTCGCTGTAAATGACGATCGCCTTCGTCTCGGGATCCGCCTCGAACAGCGGCATCAGCTCCGCGTATGTAGAACCCACAATCGCGTCGCCGCCGATGCTCACCGCCGTGCTCTGCCCGAGGCCCGATGCCGTAAGCGCGTTCGCGATCTCCGTCGTCATACCGCCCGATCGCGACATGATGCCGATCGGCCCCGGCTGATACGCCTTGCGCGCCGCCACGGCCGACCCGCCCATGCCGCCAACGCGCGTCTTCCCCGGCGACATCACGCCCAGGCAGTTCGGCCCGATCAAGCGCGCCCCGTAGCGGTTCGCCAGCTCGACGATCTGCGCCACTTCCAGTCTTGGGATGCGCTCCGTCACGATCACCAGCAGCTTGACGCCGTTCTCGATCGCCTCGAACGCCGCGTCACGGATCGCGGCAGGCGGCACCGTCAGCACGGACGCATCGACGCGCTGCTTCGCCGTGATCTCCGCGACCGTGTCGTACACCGGCACGCCGTGCACATCGCGCCCGCCGCGTCCCGGAGTCACGCCGGCCACAACCTTCGCTCCGTAGTCGAGGCATTCGCGCGTCATGCTCACGGCCTCGCGCCCCGTAATACCCTGAATGATGAAGGTCGTGTTCTCGTCAACAAGTATGGACATCTAGGCTATGCCTTCACCTTCTCGACCGCGCGCCGCGCCGCTTCGGACATCGGCACCGTGCGGTCGGCGTAGTCGACGCCGAACTTCTCCAAAATCTTGTAGCCCTCTTCTTCCCACGAACCGGGAATCCGGAAGATGGCGATCTTCTCCGCCGGGTCATAGCCGCTCTCGATGACGCCTTTGATGACGCCCCGCGCGACGATATCGACGCGCGTATTGCTGACGACGTTCATGATCACGCAGATCTTCTCGACGCCGGGCTTGCTAAGGATCAGCTTCGTCAGCTCGCACGTCTTCTTCACGCTCGGGTTACCACCGATTTCGCAGTAGTTGGCCGGCTTGCCACCGTGCTTCCTCAGCGCATCGAAAATTGTAAGGCTGCCGCCGCCAGCGCCGATTACGCAGCCAAGGTTTCCGTCGAACTCGACGACTCGCCCCGCCACGCCGCGATGATCCGACGCATCCACTTCGGCACCGCGTATCTCGAATTCGGTCGGCGGCCGCGCCAGCCGCGTCTCTTCGCGCCCGATGCCCAGTTCGTCGAGCACCGCGCTCTGCTGCTCGCGCGCCTCTTCCTCCATGTCACAGTGCGAGTCCAGCGCGATGAAGCTGCCGTCCTCGAGCTGCGCCAGCGGATTAATCTCGGCCAGCGTCAATCCGTACGTGAGAAACGCCTTCGCCAACCGCGCGATAATCCGGCTGATCTGGTTCAACTCGTTGCCGCTGATGCCCAGCGACGCCACAAGTTCCTTGAACTTGAATTCCTGCAGCGGCTGGAACGTCGAGAAGTGCACGCGCGCTACGTGCTCCGGATTCTTCTCTGCGACCTCTTCGATATCGATGCCGCCCATGTCGCTGAAGATGGCGACCGGCAGCTTCGCGACGGCGTCGTAGATGACGCCCGCGTAGTACTCCTTCTTGACCGGCTGCTTCGAATCGATGAGCACACAGCGCGGCATCTGGCCGCCGATCTCGAGCTTCAGGATGTGTTCCGCCGCCGCCCGCGCCTCATCCGGCGTCGCCGCGAACTTCACGCCGCCCGCCTTCATCCGCCCGCCCGACAGCACCTGCGACTTCAGCACCACTTCGCCGCCCACGGACGCAGCGATGCGCGCCGCCTCATCGGAAGTCGTCGCCGTACCGCCCTTCGCAACGGGTACACCCGCCTGTCCCAGCAGCGCCTTCGCCTCAAACTCGTAGAATCTCATTCGTGTTCCTCTGGGTTGTCGACTCGCATGCCCAAGGCTACCGCAGAGTCACGCAGCGGAAGATCGGCCACGATGAATACGCCAGCTTCCATGTTAGATGCAGCCGTCCGTTCGAACCACCGCTGCGCCGTTGCTAGCTGGATCGCGTCGAGTGACCGTACGCGCGTGCCGAGCACTCCGGAAAGGACGAGGCGGGCGGCGCCTGCCGTAAGACCTGCGCTCAGCGGCACCACCTCGAACCGCCGCGTGTCTTCCAGATAGCGGACGTAGATCTGGTACTGGACGTTTGAATCAAACTCACCCTCCGCACAACGGCGGGCGAGCAGCGACGCTACCTCCACGTGGGCAACTTCTGAGATCGCGACGTCGTTCGATCTCGCCCGCTCCGCCGACCATTCAGACCCACGCTCGCTGAGGTACAACTTGGCAAGCGCGCTCGTATCCCAAAAGTCAGCGCTCACAGAGGGCTATCCGCGAGCATCGCGATCCTCGCGGATATCCTGCCACGCCGGCCTATCGCTCCGGGGGAGCGACCTCCGCAGCGTGTCCCGATCGGGCATCCCCGGCTTAGGTCGCAGATGTTCCGGCCAATCGTTGAAGTCGATCGGCGGCGCAAGCAGATCGCCCATCGCCTCACGCATGCGCCGCCGCTCCAACTCACGCGGCGAAAGCTCGGGCT
>JANXYW010000064.1 GCA_025355835.1 Chloroflexota bacterium | reverse complement strand
GGATCGGAAGACCGCAGGATCGCGATCGGCGAAGATCCGTCGTGGTCGCCAGACAGCGAGGGCATCGGCTTTCTGTCATCAACTGGCGCCGGGCAATACGGCCTGTACGTCACGCGCATCTACGGCGGGGATCCGGGATTGGTGAGCGGAGACGTAGCACTCACTTCATCACCTTCCATCACATGCGGTGCGGGCGGACGACAGATCTTTTTCACGGCATACCCGCCGGATATCGCTGGGCGGGCTTGTGGGCAAGGCGGCTGTGCAGATGGTTACTTGTTCATGGTCGACGCGACGGGAGGGAGCGCGCCGCGCCAGCTATACAACGGCCCGATACACGAGATCGTGAAGCGCTAATCTGCGCCGCATTGAGCTACCGAAGCGAACGTGATCCTTGCTGCCGACGCGCTGGCACGCAACCGCTACTTCTTCCCGCCTGCGGACGTCAGCCCCAGCTGCGCCAATTCCTCCGCAACTTCATCCCAATGCGGTTCGGCGTCGGCTGCTTGCTCGCGGTTGTACCACTGGAAGAACACGAACGCGATCAAACCCCAGTAGATGAGGCTGCCGATCAGCTTCATCAGCCCGCCGCCGAGCTGCTGATCCTCCTCCGGCGATAGGCCCCACATCCGCGGCGCCTGCTCGTAGAACGAGTACACGGCTGTGTCCGCGAAGCTAATGAACGCCGCGATCACCGTCGGCACGATCGACTGGAGGAACAGATACGCCATCTGCAGCGGCGCCGCGATGTGCGGCAGCTCCGGCACGTTGCTGAGAATCGGCCACCACATGATCATCGCCGACACCAGCAGCACTGCGTGCACGCAGAAATGGAACCAGTGGTGGTTCAACGAGTAGTTCACGGTCACAGGCAGATGCGTCAGCACCATGACGGCATTGAACAACCCGAACGCCACGACCGGATGTACGAGCTTCCGCGCGATCGGCATCATCCCGCGCTGGCGCAGCAGCGCTTGCCAGACCCACACCGGAATGCCAGCCAGCAGCAGCGGCGCCGCGACGACCGTGAATACGGTGTGCTGCACCATGTGGAAACTCAGCAGGTACTGCTCGCTGATGTCATGTAGCGGTGTGCCGGCGACGAGATACACCGCCAGCACGCCGCCGCTGAACATCAGTACCTGGCTGCGCCGCACGCGTCCCGCATCGGACAGCACGTCGCGAAGCTGGGTCACCATGTACAGATATGCAGCCTCGACGAAGATGCAGAGAAGCACGACGTCCGGATGGATGTGCCAGTGAAACTGGTACGGCCCGGTTGCTGCGTGAAGGAGTGGCAAGAGTGGCACGGTCGATATCCCCGTCAGCCGCGAAAGCGCCTCGCACGCTCCCAGGGGGCGATGTCGTCTGCGTTAGACGAAGTTGCTACCCAGCGTTACAAGAACCACGGTAAAAAGCGATGCCGCCAGCACCATACCTGTCACAAACGCGGTGGTGAAGATCCGGCTATCGAACTTCAGGTGCATGAAGAACATCACCACCGCAGTGAACTTCACTGCGGAAAGCGCGAGCAGCATGACAATGAACACGCTGCGTGGGATGTTGAAGTAGTAGATGACAACTTCGATCGCCGTTAGCGCACCGAGGAAGAGGCCGATCCGGATGTACTCCGCCTCGCCGGGATGGCCAACATGCGCAACCACGGCCTTGCTTCCGGCCGGCTGCGGCGCCAGGAGCGCGCCCATTGCGATGAACAGTCCGAAGACGCCGACCGCCAGCAACGGCAGGCCTACCAGTAGCGCGGGGTCTTCAAAGAACATGCCGGTCTCCTACGACGGTTTGATCCAGTAGCTCACGAACGTACCAAGAGCCAACGCCATACCCACGACTCCCAGCAGCAGCATCGGCAGCCCGACTAGCAACGCTGGGTCCTCAAAGAACATCGACCATCCTCTAGCTCGGCTGCACGAGGTAGATCATCGTAAAGATGACAATCCATACGATGTCGACAAAGTGCCAGTACAGCCCCACCAGCTCAATATTGAGCGAGCTCTCCTGCGTGATCTTGCCCTTGAACGACGCCGCCCACATCGACATCAGCATCAGCACGCCGACTGTCACGTGCGCGCCGTGGAAGCCCGTGAGCACGAAGAACGTCGTGCCGAACATGTTCGTCTTCAGCGTCAGTCCTTCGCGGTAGAACGCTGTGAACTCGTATGCCTGGCCGCCAAGGAATACCAGCCCCAGAAACGACGTTGCCAGCAGCCAGATCCGCATCCGGCGCAGATCGCCCTTCTGGATGGCCGCCAGCGCAAGCACCATGCTCACGCTGCTCATCAGCAGCACGAACGAACTGACCGACGTGAACGGAATATCGAACAGATCCTTCGGATACGGCCCGGTTATGCTCCGGTTGCGATAGAGCAGGTACGCCGAGATGAACGAACCGAAGAACAAGCACTCCGAGCCCAGAAACAGCCACATCAGCAGCTTCCGGTTATCGAGTCCGGTGTTCGTCTCCAGATGCGTCGTCGGCGCTGCGACTGCGTGTGCCACGTTCGTTCTTCCCTGTCCGGGCGCATCCTGTCGCGCCCCTACCAACCGATGCCGGACGGCCCGGCGCTAGGCTTCTGTCGGCGGCTCTAACACCCAGAGGTACAGTCCGACGACGAGCACCGCGGCGCCGACGGCGACGAGCGCCGCATCGTAGATCAAGCCAAGGCCGATCAGCGGAAACCCCGCCGACGCGATGAGTGGCATGTAGGAAGGCGACGGCAGGTGGATGCCATGCCCGTCGCCGTGCCCATCGTCGTGATCTGCCACGGCGACGGGATCGGAAGCGCCCGCCGGGATCGGCACGGGCCTTCCTTCCGCATCCTCGGTGTATTTCCTGTGCCAGAAGTCGTCGAGCGCGTGCACCTGTGGCACCACGGCGAAGTTGTACGGCGGCGGCGGCGACGGGATCGTCCACTCCAGCGTCCGCGCGTCCCACGGATCCTCGCCGGCGATCTCGCCCTTCCGCAAACTGACGATCACGTTATAGATGAACACGAGGATCGATGCGGCGATCATGAAGGCGCCGAACGTCGCCAGCGCGTTCCAGAAGCTCCAGCCGTAGCCGTCCGGGTACGTCACGATGCGGCGCGGCATGCCCAGCAGGCCCAGCACCATCATCGGCTGGAACGTGAGGTTGAATCCGATGAACATCAGCCAGAAATGCAGCTTGCCCCACGCTTCGCTCAGCATTCGCCCGGTGAATTTGGGGAACCAGTAGTAGATGCCGCTGAACAGCCCGAAGATCGCGCCACCGAACAGCACTTGATGGAAGTGCGCGACGACGTAGTACGTATCCTGCTGTTGGTAATCCGACGGCACGATCGAGTGCGTCACGCCGGTCAGTCCACCGATCGTGAACATGGCGATGAACCCGATGGAGAAGTAGAGCGGCGTTTTGAAGCTGATCGAGCCGCCCCACAGCGTCGCCATCCAGTTGAAGATCTTCACGCCCGTCGGTATCGTTATCAGAATTGTCGAGACGCCGAACGCCGAGTTCGCGACGGAGCCGAGGCCCGTGGTGTACATGTGGTGCGCCCACACGCCCCAGCTCATGAAGCCGATCGCCACACCGGAGAACACCACGAACGGATACCCGAACAGCGGCTTCCGCGAGAACGTCGGCAGCACTTCCGAGACGATGCCCATGGCAGGCAAGATGAGAATATAGACCTCAGGATGGCCAAACAGCCAGAACATATGCTGCCAAAGCAGCGGCGTCCCACCCTTCGCGGCATTGAAGAAGTTCGCGTCGAACAGCCGGTCGAACATCAACTCGAACAGCGCCACGGCGATGACGGGCATCGCGAAGATGAGCAGGAACGACGTCACGAGCGTCATCCATACGAACAGCGGCATGCGGAACAAGCTCATTCCCGGCGCGCGCATATTCAGGATCGTGACGATGAAGTTGAACCCGCCGGCCAGCGACGCGATGCCCAAGATCTGCAGGCCGATCAGCCAGTAATTGACGCCGTTGCCCGGCGAGAACTTGTTCAGCGTCAGCGGCGCATAGCCGAACCAGCCCGCATCGGGCGCACCGATGTCGCCGTGCAGGATGTTTCCGCCCGTGAAGAAGCTCAGGTTCATGAAGATGCCGCCGAAGAAGAACGTCCAGAAGCTGAACGCGTTCAACCGCGGGAACGCCACATCGCGCGCACCGATCATCAACGGCACAAGGAGGTTGAAGAACGCGGCGCTCATCGGCATCACGACGAGGAAGACCATCGTCGTACCGTGCATCGTGAAGATGCGATTGTACTGATCCGGACTCAAGAACGAGTTCTCGGGCCGCGCGAGCTGCACACGGATGAGCAGCGCTTCCAGCCCGCCAACCAGAAAGAAGAAAAACGACGTCAAGCCGTACATGATGCCGATCCGCTTATGATCGACCGTCGAGATCCAGCTCCAGATGCCGTTATACGAGCCGGCGCGCGTCTCGCGCACGGCGTCCGCCATCGTGACGCGCTTCGGGGTTAACGTGGCTCCGGCCATTGACTCAGTCTCCCTGGAACGCTAACGCCGGCTGATTCGTCCGTTGCGCCGCAGCCTGCGCCTTCAACCACGCATCGAAGTCTTCTTGCGACTCGACGACCACCACGAAGCGCATGACGGCGTGGCCCGTGCCGCAGAACTCCGCGCACTGACCCTCGAATGTGCCGATCTCGTCGCCCTTCAACCACATGTGGTTCGCGCGCCCGGGAATCGCGTCCGTCTTGCCCGCGAGTTTCGGCACCCAGAAGCTATGGTTCACGTCGATCGCCTTCAGTTTGAGGGCGATCGTCTTGTGCAGCGGGATATGCATCTCCGTTTTCGCACTTGGAGGGCCGGAGATGGGTGGCCCGCCGTTCGGATCCGGGTAGGCGAACGACCAGGAAAAGCGCTGACCAGTGACATCGATCACGAGCGAGTTTTTCGGCGTGCGCCCGAGGTCGATGATGCCGCCGATGGTCGGCGCGATGAAGAACGCCAACAGGATCATCGGCGCTACGGTCCACCCAATTTCGAGCTTGTTGTTGCCGTGTACTTGCGGCGGCAGCCCCGGATCGCCCTTTTTGCGCCGGAAGCGCCAAAGGATGTAGAGCAGCCCGAACTCCACGCCGATCATGATGATCAGCGCCGGCCACATCGTAATCAGGAAGAGGTTCTTCTGGTCTTCGGCGACCTGCCCCGTTGGTGCGAAGGTGTTCTGAGGGCTGGAGAAGATGCCGCAGCCGGAGAAGAGGAAGACTCCACCCAGCACCAACGCGGCGACCATCAGGCGCGAGACGCTGACCCTTCGCACGCTACCTCACCCCCAGCGCTCGGCACCACCAACCCATCGGCGCTCGTCCGAAGGGGTCAGCAGGGCCCGACCAACATCCATGGCGACGGTCCGCCGGGCGAATTATCACGCCGCACCCAGCTTCGGTCAAGCATTCGTGAACAAATCCACAAATGACCGTCGAAACCGCCGATTCCGAAGCCGTTGCGAAGAGCCGACAACGATGCAATCACAGATTTCACCGATTCCACAAAAGGGTTCGAGGGCCCGCAAAACGCGTTTTCAATTCCGTTATGTCGCGCGATTTGAATCTGGAGATGTACCTGTTTTGCAAAATCGCTGTTTTCTGTCGCGCATCCAGTCGCCCCTGGAGGCCGCGCGTGCCGATAGCGAGGAGCCGGACGATGCCCGCGACGAGTGCAGGCGTCACCGCGCCATCGCAAGAACCTCCGCTCGCCGACATTTGACAATACATCGCACGAGCATATGCAGTTGAACAGTAAGGCGTCAAGTTGGTGCTGGCGACCGTGCTTCGTTGCCATCATCCACAGGCATCAGCGCGTCAATTGACCTCTCCGGTTCGTTCACGGATCATCCGTGAACACGCAACTCGTCTGGGGGAGCTATGCCGAGCGAACGCGTCCAGCGACAGATCGATCGGCTTCTTGACGAAGCAGAGGCAGCGCTTGGGCGGCGCGAATGGTCCCGCGTGCACGA
>JANXYW010000058.1 GCA_025355835.1 Chloroflexota bacterium | reverse complement strand
CGGCCCCGCCGACGAAGTCCGCCGCTCGATGTTCCTCACGCTCTGGAACACCTACGCCTTCTTCGTCACCTACGCAGAACTCGACGGCTGGAAACCGCCCACAAATTTCACCACAGAGGCACAGAGGCACGGAGGATCCGGTGGGGCGAGCACGGAAAGAGTGGCACAGCCGTCCCCGGCTGTGAGTTACACCGAACTCGATCGCTGGGCGCTCAGTGAACTACACCAACTGATCGAAGGCGTAACGGACGCCCTGCAAGATTTCGACGCAGCAGCCGCTACGAAATTGATCGAGGCGTTCGTCGATGATCTCTCGAACTGGTACGTCCGCCGCAGCCGCCGCCGTTTCTGGAAGTCCGAAAGCGACAGTGACAAACTCGCCGCGCACGCGACGCTCTACGAATGCCTCACGACGCTCGCGAAACTGATGGCGCCGTTCACGCCGTTCCTCGCCGAGGAGATGTACCAAAATCTGGTCGTCTCCTTTGTCTCCCCTCTCCACGACGTGGAGAGGGGGCTGGGGGGTGAGGTGCCCGAAAGCATCCACCTCACCGATTGGCCGCTGGCCGACGCGTCCCGCATTGACCGCACGCTGTCCGACGAGACGCGGCTCGTGATGCGCATCGCGTCGCTCGGCCGCGCTGCGCGCGCGAAGGCGCAGCTCAAGGTGCGGCAGCCGGTCGCGGAGCTGTTCGTCAAGCTGCCGACGCAGCTCGAAGAGCGCGCGCTCGAACGCCTCGCGCCGCAGCTGCTCGAAGAGTTGAATGTGCGCGCCCTGCGCATCGTTCGTGACGAGACGGACTTTCTGCGCTTCGAGGTGAAGCCGAACCTCAAGCTGCTCGGCCAGAAGTACGGCCGCGACGTGCAGGAGATCGCGAAGGCGCTCGCATCGATGCCCGACGCCGAGTTGTCGCAGGTCGCGCGTGCGGCAGGCGCTGGCCAGCCCGTCGAGGTCGCGGGCAAAACGCTCGCGCCGGAAGAATTGCTCGTGAACGGACGTGAGAAAGAAGGCTTCGCGTCGGCCGAGGAGAACGGCGCGGTCGTCATCGTATCGTCGGAACTGACGCCGGAGCTGGTGCAGGAGGGCCTCGCGCGCGAGATCGTCCACCGCATCCAGAACCTGCGCAAAGACGCCGGCTTCGAGATCGCAGACCGCATCAAGACGTACTACCGCGCCGACGCCGAGATCGCCGCAGTCATGCGCCAGCACGAACCCTACATCACCGCCGAGACGCTATCGGTCGAGCTGTCCGCCGACGCGCCCGAACACGGCGTCCACAGCGAAACCGCCGATATCGACGGCCACGAAGTGACGCTCTCGGTGGTGAGGGTGTAGACTCGGCGCATGTTTCGATTGCGATCAGTTTTTGCGTTGCTGGTGCTCGCCCTGGCTGTGGGCGCGTGCTCCGGCGGCGACAAGCCGTCCGTGAGCAAGGGGGACGCAGCCTACATCGATCAGGTGATTCCGTTCATATCCGGCTGTAGCTCGGAGCAAGCGACGGACAATGCGGCGCTGGGCAGGATCCTCAAGCAGCGGTCGAACGCCTGGAACGCGATTCATCCACCCTCGAACTTCGCATCCCTCCATGATGCTTACGCACGCGCGCTCGAGAAGGCGGCGGACGACTATAGTAGCGCCGCGTCAAACACGACAACGCCGGATCAGAAGGCGGCGCTCTCCTTCAACGACTCGCTATCGGCTTTCTTCGTTTGGTACGCAGCATTCAAAGCCAGGTTCGGGCCGAGCCTCTTCACGGTCGAAGGCGCGAGCATGGAACCAGCGTTTGGGGACGGCACGACCGTCGCGATTCACGAACCCGCATCACCGATCGAACGTTGGCAGCTCGCCATTTTCAAGTTTCCTCTGGATCTGTCACGCAACTTCATCAAGCGCGTCGTAGCGCTTCCTGGCGAGACAATAGAAGTGCGCGATGAAAAGATCTACGTGAATGGAGCGGTTGCGGCGGGAGATATCTACGCGAAGGACGCGCCGAACTATTCCTACTCCGAAAGAACCGTGCCTGCCGACATGTACTGGGTTCTCGGTGACAACCGACGCAACAGCTTCGACTCGCACGCATGGGGTGCGAGCTGTGCTCAGCAGCAGTGCGACTTCGTCCCAAGAAACCTGATCCTTGGTGTCCTACCACCGGACACAAAGGGCTGCACCACTGGCGTCGGTACCGGCGGGTGAGTTCAACCCCCAACCTTCGTGCCCCTTCGTGTCCTTCGTGGCTAACCCCGAGCGAATCTGTGCCCATCTGTGAAATCTGTGGACAAACCCGAACGTGATCGCAGCTACTTCACCACCGCAATCGATACCGCCGCCGATCGTGCTGGCTGCGCGAGGCCGTCGGCCGAGATGTCTGGCGTCAGCGTCAGAGTCGTGCTGTCCGTCGACAGCACGCGCATGTTCAGCCGCAGCCGACCGACTTCTCCCGCAGCGAGATCCGGCAACGCCCATCGCGTACGGTCTGACACGGGTTGGAGGACCTGGCCGACGGGCGCCGCAGTCAGTCGCGCGCCAGCTGACGCACCGAGGCCGGCGCTCAGTCCCGTGAGCGGCGCGGCGGTGTTGTTGCGGTAGATGATAAACACCTCGGTCTGCGAAGGCGCGGCCTGGCTGACGCCCGCCGCGATCTCTCGCAGGCCGCTCTCTGCGCGCAGCGAGATCGCCGCGGGCGAGCCGCTGACGTTGACGTTCAGCACGCAGTTCAGATCCGAGGTCGCATTGATGCCTTGCAGGGAGAGGCCCGCGATCTCGCACCGGCCGTCGCCCGTCGCACCTGCGTAGCGGCCTTCGCCGCCGGTGACAATCCAGAGGTCGGTTCCCTCGAGCGCCGCTGGCGCAGCAATGGGATTGGCGGTATCGAACTTACCGACGCGGGGCCGCGCCCGCAGAAAGTCGGCGAACGCGATAGCGTCGCCGCCCGCGACGATCCGGCCCACGCTGATGACGATGACCGACTGACAGTTTTCGGCGATGGGCTGTGCGACATGGCTCGTGGCATCGAGCAAGCCGTTGAAGCCGCCGGTCACGGGGCCGGACGTCAGGCCTTCGAGCGTCAGGTCCGTTGTCGCGCAGTCGCCTCCAAGAACTTTCAAGCCCGTGGTCACCTTGGTCTGGAACCGCACCTCCGTGGAAGGTACGCCCGCCAGATTCGCGGCGCCGCCGCCCGATCGCGTCAGCATAAATGTGGTGATACCAGCGGCGATGACGACGGCCAGCGCGGCCGCACCCGCAGCAAACCAACGGAAGTCGATGCCGCCCTCGCTCCAATCGCCCTCATCGATCCCCTCGGCGCCGACGCCGACTTCGAAAAGGTGGATGGCTTCGCCGAAACCCTTCAACTCCGCGGCGCCGGTGTCCGCGAAGAGTGCGCCTTTGCCGAATACCAGTTCCCGCACGACGTTCGTCGCGAGGATCTGGCCGCCGTGCGCCTGGGCGCATGTGCGCGCCGCCATCTGCACCGCGCTGCCGAACACGTCGGCGTCCTCTGCAACAGGTTCGCCGGCGTTCAGCCCGATGGCGATGTTGAAGGCAGTCTCCGGATGAGCATCGTTGTACGTCCGCGTCGCCTTCTGCATGGCGACTGCCGCCGCCACAGCGCGGGCCGCCGAAGGGAACGTCGCCATGATCCCGTCGCCGGTGTGCTTGACCTCTGTGCCGCCGCGCGCCGAAACCTCGCGACGGACGATGGTGTTGTGGGCGCGCACGACCTCCTGCGCGCGGGCGTCGCCCAGGCGCTGTGTCATCGCCGTGGAGCCCTCGAGATCCGTGAACAGGATGGTCAGCAGGCCCTGCCGGTTCACCCGGCCCGACCTGCGTCGCCTTGTTAGACTCATGCGCCTCCTCGCGGCGCAAGTATGGCGGATCCCTCCCTTGATTGCGAAGCGCTGACGGCGCGGTTCGGCACGCCGCTGCACCGATCGGCTCGCTTCATGCTTCCGACCCCGAGAATCTGTGCCCATCTGTGAAATCTGTGGACAGCCCCGACGCCTTGATCGCCCGCAGCCGCCACGCCTATACTCTCGTGGTCGATTTCACAAGCGAACGCTTGCCAAACCGGCCGCGCACGCCGATGATCCATCGAGCGCACAATGCGGCGCTTGGTAGCTGAGGAGCAGCCGCGTGGCATATACGATCATCGATACCTGCATCGGCTGTACCGCTTGCACCAAGCGCTGCCCCACGAACGCCATCACCGGCACCCGAAACGTCGTCCACGTCATCGACGAGCACCTCTGCATCGATTGCGGCGCCTGCGGCGTCGTCTGCCCTCCGGAAGCGATCCTCGACGACCTCGGCGATATCTGCAAGACATTCCCGCGCAAAGAGTGGCCGAAGGCGATCGTTGTCGAAGACAACTGCATCGGCAGCGGCTGCGAGCTGTGTATCCAGATATGCCCGTTCGATGCGCTGTCGCTCGGCGAGCCTGAACGCGCCGTCGGCGACTTCTTCGGCATCGCCGTCCTCAACGACAAGCGGTGTACGGGCTGCCGCCTCTGCGAAGACTCCTGCGGCTGGGGCGCCATCTACATCGACCCGCCGCGCGAAATGCTCAAGCGCAAAGCTTGGCCCGAAGAAGAAAACACCGGCGCGCCCGAAAAAGAACTCGCCGAAGCCACCGCGTAGCTCAGTGCGCAGCCTCGCCACCTAACAGCCTCCGTCCGTTCGAGAACGCGAAGCGCGTGGCATAGCCGTCCCGGCTGTGCGTCCGGCAAAGCCGGACCGACGCTGTACAACCGATCGTCCTACGGATGGTCATCGCGTTCGACATCATCTCGGCGAACCGCCGACAACCATCTCCAACCTCATTCCTTCGTCCAACCCTTTGTGCCCCTTCATGTCCTTCGTGGCCCCAGCCCATTGTCTGGACATAACGAAGACCACGCATTGCCAAGCCCTGTAGGCGCAGCGCTCCGCTCCCGATATACTTTTATGATGACTCGAACAACCGTCTGCTCCCTCGCCGCAGCGGTCGTCCTCTCCGTACTTGCCGCTGCCTGCGGTGGAGGCGGCGACAGCGGCACGAAAACGACCGTGAAGACGGTGCCGCCCGCAAACACATCCAAAGAGCGCACGCCCGTCGTGCTCACAGGCACGGTGCTCGATCAGGCGATCGGTGCGGCGCTGGCTGCCGACGAGATAGAGTTGGCCGCGCTAGCCGGCTACTCCAGAGTTGCCTGCATGAAGGATTCGACGGAGAAGGCGGGCGCGCCGCCAGCGTGCCGTGACAACGAAAGTGACGGCGCCCAGGTTGAGGTGATGCCATCATCTGGCTGCGACACGGGCTGGGTGCGGCCCGAACAGCTTCCGGACGCCTTTCGGTTCAACCTGTCCACCGGGAAGCCCGTACTCGTCTCGGTCTACAAGCCCCGCGTCCGTCCGACGGAGTTTGGCGGCGGGTTCGGCGCTGACGCCGTGGCGGTATTCCGCACGAACAAGCACGCCGAGGGCCCGGATGCGGGCGTGGCGCTTCACATCAGGGGCAGCCGCGTCGTCTGGATCGAAGCTGACTGCCACAATCTCAGCGAACTGAACGCCCCGGCGCGCGTCGAGTCGATCGTGTTCGACCCGGCAGTCGCCGCCGTACCCACGGCCACGGCAGCGCCATAGCAGCCCACGCCCACTGCGACTCCCGCAAGCCGATTTAGCCTCAACGCACTCGACTCCAGCCTTATTCGGGTTCCGTCCACGGGCATGGCGGCATCTCCGCGGGGAAAAGTGATCCAACGCCTTCTTCCGGGCGAAGAACTGCTGACATCAGGAGAGGGCGGGCGTCCTCGTAGCTTGGAGGTGAGTCGCAGCCCACGTTTTCAGCCGCAAGACGCGGCACCACCACGGCGGCCTCGATCGCCGTTGGAACCACATACGTTGGAGGAGTGACAAGGAACTATGAAGAAACCATTCATCCTACTCGGCGGCGCGGCCGTCCTGGGAGCAGCGCTCATCGCGAGCTTCGGCGCCGCTTCGGGCGCGGACCACGGCGACGCCCCGCTTTCGAAGGCAAATCACCAACTCGACCTCGCGGATGTCTACGCGTTCGACGGTGGCAGCGGCAACGTCGCACTGACGTTCACCGTCAACCCGCTGACCATGCCTGGCGACAAGCCGACCTTCGGCACGACCCAGCACGGCAACCTCTACCAGATCAAGATCGACTCGAACGGCGACGCCGTGCCGGACGTCTCCTACAACGTTTCCTTCGGCGAGCCAAACTCTGATGGCGCGCAGAGCGTCACGGTACGCCGCGCGCGCGGCGCACAAGCCGATACGCTCTCGGCCGGCGGCGATGTCGTCATCGAAGGCACGACCACCAGCCCGGGCACGGGCGCGCCCGTCATCAACAGCGCCTCGTCGGGCACCAAGCTCTTCGCCGGCCTGCGCGATGACCCCTTCTTCTTCGACCTCAACGCCTTCAAGGCGGGGCTGAAGTTCCGCGACCCCGGCACGAACTTCTTCGCCGGGCTCAATGTCTCCGGCGTCGTCCTGTCCATCGCCGCCGAGGATTTTATGGCGCCGGCGCAGGGCGCCGCGACGCACACGGCGGCGGGTGTGTGGGTTGTCACCAGCGCGAACGGCACGGTGATCGACCGGATGGGCCGGCCAGCCATCAACACGGTCTTCATTCCGAAGGAACTGAAGGACAAGTTCAATCAGACCAAGCCCGCCGACGACCTGGCGCAGTGGAAGAGCACCGTCGTCGCATCGCTCAACGGTCTCGGCTCTGACCCGGCGCTCGCCGATGCGCTGCTCCCCGACATTCTCACATTCGACACCAGCAAGGCGTGGGGCTTCCTCAACGGCCGCCAGCTGACCGACGACGTGATCGATGCCGAGCTGCAGCTCGTGACCGGCAGTAAGGCCGCATCCGACTACGTGTCGAACGACAGCACATTCCTTGGCGGCTTCCCGTACCTGGGTGCGCCGAACACGGAGCCGCTGCCGCCGACACCGGAAGCCGCTGCTCCCGCAACCGCTCCGGTCGCACCGAAGCCCGCGGCGGCCGTGAAGGCGCCGAACACCGGCACCGGCGGCGGTTCGGGCAGCGACAACAACATGCTCATCTGGCTCGTACTCGGCGTCGCTGGCGTCGCCGCTGTGAGCATGGGTGCTACCGTTGCGGTACGCGGCCGCAAATAGTCAGCGCTAGGAGTTAGTCGGTGCACGGTATGCCAACGCTCTCGAGCAAGCTCGCCGTCCTGACCGTCTCCGCAGCCCTGATCGTAACGCTCAACGCATGTGGGGGAGGCTCGTCGAAATCGACGGCCTCCCCTGCGGCGTCTTCCTCGAGCACGACGTCGTCGCCCAACGCCACCGCAACCGCGGCGCGCGCCAAACAGGACTCGCAGATACGTTTTCTCGAAACGCGTGCGGCCGGTGACCCGCTCGATGTCTTCAGCCTCAACTCGCTCGCGCTGCAGCACATCCAGCGCGCCCGAGAGACCGGCGACGTCGCCGAGCTCGGGCTCGCAGGCGAGGCGTTGAGGCGGTCCGTGCAGATCCGCAAAGACGACAACTACGAGGGCGTCGCGTTGCTCGCCGGTCTCAGCGTCACCAAGCACGACTTCGCGGGGGGCCTCGCGCTCGCTCAGCAAGCGATCCCGCAGAAGCCAAAGGAGGCGTACGCATACGGCGCGCTCGGCGACGCGTACATGGGCCTCGGCCGCTACGACGAAGCCGACGCCGCGTACGAGAAGATGGTGACGATCGAGCCGGACCTGCCCGCCTTCGGCCGGCGCGCGCTGCTCTTCCAGGCGCGCGGCAACATCGACGAGGCCGAGAAGAGCTGGCAAGACGCCATCAAGCGCGCAGTAGACGACGGCATCGCTGAACACGGCGCCTGGGCCAACGCGCAGCTCGCCAACTTCTACTTCACCATCGGCCGCCTGGACGACGCGGACTCACATTACGCAAAGTCGTTGGCGATCTTCCCCGGCTACGTCCACGCGTTCGGCGGCATCGCCCGTGTCGCCGCCGCCAACGGTGATCTGCCGAAGGCGATTGACTACTACACGCGGGCCATCAACACCGTGCCGCTGCCCGAGTATGTGACAGCCCTCGGCGACGTGTACGCCGCGTCCGGCGATGCGAAGCACGCGCAGGCGCAGTACGACCTGATCGCCGCCATCGAGCAGCTCTACAACGCGAACGGCATCAACCTCGACCTGCAAATCGGCCTGTTCAACGCCGACCACGGCCGCGATGTGGCAGCAACCGTTGATCGCGCAAAGAACGCATTCGCCGAACAGCCCAGCATTCAGGCCGCCGACGTGCTTGCGTGGGTGCAATACAAAGCCGGCAACTTCGCCGACGCTCGCACCGCGATCGAGCACGCGCTCCGCACAGGCTCGCGTGACCCGCTCATCCTCTTCCACGCCGGCATGATCTATCGCGACGCCGGCGACACAGCAAAGTCGAAGGACTACCTCACCCGCCTGGAGTCGCAAGCCCCACACTTCTCCGTCCTCTACGCCACCGTCGCGAAAGAAGCACTCGCCGGCCTCTAGCGCGGCTCTTCTGGCGCTTCACTCAGCAGCTTGTCATCATCCGCCCGGCAGATAACGTACCCGCATCGTAGGGGCGCACGGCTGTGCGCCCCGGTCGGAAGCGAGCAGATCGAACAACAGGAGACCCAACATGCGCGCAGCGATCATGCGGAACAAACAGATCGTCGTCGACGATGTGCCGGAGCCCGTACCCGGCCCGGGTCAGGTGCTCGTCGAAACGATCGCCTGCGGCATCTGCGGCTCCGACCTGCACGCACTGCTGCACGCAGACAAGCTGGTCGAGCAAGCTCGGGCAACGGGCGCGCCGTTCGTCATGGATCTCGATCGCGACATCGTCATGGGCCACGAGTTCAGCGCGCGCGTCCTGACGCCCGGCGCCGGTGTCACGAACGTCAAGCCCGGCGATGTCGTCGTATCGATCCCGGTCATGCTCAGCGCCGAGGGTTTCACGACCATCGGCTACTCGAACACGTATCCCGGCGGCTACGCCGAGCGCATGCTGCTCACGGCCGCGATCTGCCTGCCTGTCCCCGAGGGCCTCGATCCGCGCCACGCCGCGCTCACTGAGCCGATGGCGGTCGGCGTACACGCCGTCGCAAAGTCCGGCATCAAGCTTGGCGACGCCGCGCTTGTGATGGGATGCGGCCCCGTCGGACTCGCCGTCATCGCCGCGCTGAAGATCGCCGGCATCGAGACGATCGTCGCCGCCGACTTCTCGCCGATGCGCCGCGCCCTCGCGACGCGCCTCGGCGCGCACGAAGTCGTCGACCCGCGCGAAGAGCCGGGCATCACCGCGTGGCAGCGCGTCGACGGCAAACGCCCGCTCGTCATCTACGAGGCAGTCGGCGTACCCGGCATGCTGGACCGCGCGATGCGCGACGCACCGCCCGCCGCGCGCATCCTCGTCGTCGGCGTCTGCATGGAGACCGACGCGATTCTGCCGATCGTCGGCATCAACAAGGAGCTGCAGATCCAGTTCGTGCTGGGCTACACGCCAGAAGAGTTCAGCCGCACGCTCGGCTACATCGCCAGCGGCGAGATCGACGTCGCGCCGCTGATCACCGGCGAAGTAGGCATCGCCGGCGTCCCGGAAGCATTCCGCACACTCGCATCGCCGGACGCGCACGCGAAGATTCTCGTCGAGCCGGCGCTGGGATAGTCGCTAGCCGCCTTCGCCCGCTACTGTCGCCA
>JANXYW010000020.1 GCA_025355835.1 Chloroflexota bacterium | reverse complement strand
CCCTGCACCTGCGCAGCGTCGGCCAGAATCAAGAAATCCGCTGAGATACCGTCCGAAGTCATCTGTTCATCCTTCTTGTCTCGGTTGTAGACATTGTATACACTGGCTCAGTCTAGGCGCGATCAGCGAGGCAAGTCAAGGTGGCAGAGTCCGATGATGCGGAGATACGCGATTTCGAGTTCGACGCATTCAATACACGCCATCTTGCGGCCCACGGGATCACCGAAGCAGTCGTTTGGGATGTTTGGCTCGATGAACCAGTACTTGTTCCGGATCGACCGGAGCACTCCGGAACTCATCTGATGATCGGTATGGATTCCGGCGGTGCGCTTTGGACAATCGTGATGATCTGCGCGGACGACGCACTGGGGCTGTGGAGGCCAATCACGGGATTCCCGACCGAGCGGGAGGATGAGAGGGACGCATGGTACGGCGAAGACTGACCCCCGACGAAGAACAAGCGCTCGCTGAGGCAGCCGAACAGCGCACGGTTGGCGATAAGCGCTGGGATTTCGCGGCGGCCAAGCCCGTGAATCGTGGTGCCAACCCGACGGTCGTGCTGTCGGGCCGTGTTCCCGCTGTGTACGCGCAGATGCTCCGCCGCCGCGCGATCGCGCAGCGTTGCTCGATCTCGGATCTCGTGAAGCAGGCGCTCGAAGACTACGCCGTCGCCACCCTGCAGATCTCGTACACCAGGCCCATGCAATCGATGGAGCTTCGCACGTCGTCACCAGCAGGGGCGGAAACTATGAATGTCAACGGAGCCATCGATAGCGGCTCCGCAACCACCACGAGCGCCGCGTAGCTTTACGGTGTGACGCCCGCGGCGATCAGCAGCTCCGCAGCGCGAGCGCCCGCAGCGGGATCGCCGAACGCGTCCGTGATGATCGCTTGAACTTTGACCGGATCCAGCAGCTGAATCGAGGCGGTGCATGCGACGCACGACACGGCAGCATCGCCCAGCGATTTCGTCTTGAGATCGCTGTCCGCCACGCGCTTCATCATCGACAGCACGCCCGCCGACTGCCGCATGCTCATGTCCGTCTTGATCGTTTTGCCATACGCGCTGTACACGTCCCACAGCCGGAAGATCGCCGTCGGCGACTCTGCACCATGAATCAGCGCTGACCCCACGCGCTGCTGCCGCTCGATGCGGTCGAAGTCTGTCGATCCCTGCCGGATGCGCCCGTACGCCACTGCCTGGTAGCCGTCGAGGTGGTGCTTGCCGAGAGGGAAGTGCTGCGGCACGACGTTCACATCGTCGTCGGAGTAGTCGTCCTGTCCGAAGTCGCGCGGGTTGTCGATCGTGACGCCGCCCATCGCATCGATCAGCCCCTCGGCGCTGCGCTGATCAAAGATGACGTAATGGTCGGCTTTGATGCCGAGGTTGTGCGCGACGGTCGCCATCGTCGCTTTCGGTGCGGCGCTGCTGTCTTTCGACGAGTAGTTGTAGACGAACGCCGTATTGATCCGATCGCGGCTGAAACCGCCGCCCTCCGCGTCCGGAATCTCCATCAGCGAATCGCGCGGGATGCTCAGAAATGCCGCCTTCTTCGAGCCCGGGTCGATGCGTAGCAGCAGCACGGTGTCCGTCCGGCTCGGCCCCGTCTCGGACGGTCGCCGATCGAGGCCGATTACCAGCACCGTGAACGGCCGATCCGGCAGGCCGAACAGCAGCGGCGCTCCGCCAGGAAATGGCACTGACACCCGAGCCGATGCGAACGGCAGCGGCAGCGGCTGCACCGTTGTCACGACGGCCAGCGCGAAGTACGCGGCGATCAGGACGATCGTGTTGCGCAGCCAGTGGGAGCGCTTGCGGCGGCGCGGCGGCGCGAGAACTCGCGGCGGTGCGCCGGGGACAGCCGCGCCGCCGGGGCCCGCCCGCAGCGGCCTGTCCCGCAGCTGTCCATATGCTTCGAAGTCTTCCATGACCTGCGGTGATCATACCCGACGGCCGACGCGGCCCGTTGTTTCTATGCCGTCACGGAATGAATCAATGCGATTGGTGGCGCGCGACCGCTCACGCGAAGGTACCATCGAGCATGCCCGAACCTGAGTTGCACGTCGTTACCGGCGCCTTCAGCTACACGGGCAAGTACATCGCCCGGCGGCTCCGCCGACGCTCTCCCTCTCCGCCGGCCTGCTCGCCGTGGCGAGGCGGAGAGGGTCGGGGTGAGGTTGCGCGCCGGTTGATGCCGCTCTACAGCCACCATCCCCGAACCGCCACCACAAAAGTCTCTGTGCCTTTGTGGTTCCATCCCCCGTGCGGCCCCGCTATGATCCGCCATGCGCATCGGCCAGGGCATCGATAGTCACGCGTTTGCGGACGGCCGCCCCCTCATGCTCGGCGGCGTCGCGATTCCGTATGCACGCGGCCTCGCCGGCCACTCCGATGCGGATGCGCTGCTTCACGCCATCATCGACGCGCTGCTCGGCGCGGCCGCGCTCGGCGACATCGGGGGCATGTTCCCATCCTCCGACCCCCAGTGGGCGAACGCGGACAGCCGCGACCTCCTGCGCAAGGCGTACGAGCGTGTGCGCGCCGCTGGCCATCGCCTGACGAGCCTTGACGCCACGGTCGTCGCGCAGGAGCCGAAGCTCGCACCGCATATCGGCGCGATGCGCGAAGCAGTTGCGGCGCTGCTGAACGTGGATCTGGGCGTCGTCAGCATCAAAGCCACGACGTCGGACGGGCTTGGCTTTACAGGCCGTGGCGAGGGCATTGCCGCGCTCGTAGTCGTGTTGCTAGAGTAAACGGCGAGTTTCATCCGCCCTCTGCGGCCAGATTCGGTCGGCCGAGGGCCTGGAGCGTGTGGTGGCGATGTCATCTTTCCCCGGTCAAACAGCGGTTCTCCCATCAACAGGAGCGCTCTGTGCGTGTCCCGAGGGGCCTTCCGCCTAGCGGAGCCCCGAAGTTCGGCCGACAAACGACCCGGAGTAGAAAGAGGAGGACATCGTCCTCATGTCCATACTCAAGTCCATCAAGCGCGATATCGACGCGATTCGTCAGCGCGACCCTGCGGCACGTAGCGCGGCCGAGGTCGTGCTTGCCTATCCGGGATTCCACGCCCGCGAGTTGCATCGCGTGGCGCACGCCCTCCATAGCCGCGGCGTACCGGTGCTGCCGCGTATCATCTCGAATTTCAGCCGCTTTGCGACGGGCATCGAGATTCACCCGGGCGCGAAAATCGGCCAGGGCCTCTTCATCGATCACGGCATGGGCGTCGTCATCGGCGAGACGGCGGAGATCGGCGACGACTGCAACATCATGCAGGGCGTGACGCTAGGCGGCACCAGCATGCACCGCTCGAAGCGCCACCCGACGCTCCGCAATCGCGTCACCGTTGGCGCTGGCGCGAAGCTCATCGGCGCCGTCGAGATCGGCGACAACGCGCGCATCGGTGCCGGCTCCGTCGTCGTCACGAATGTTCCGGACAACGCGACGGTCGTCGGCGTGCCGGGCCACGTCGTTTCGTACCACGATCCCGGCAGCGACACGATCACGAAGCTGCCCGATCCCGAGTGGGATCGCATCGACGCGCTGGAGCGCCACATCGAGCGCCTCGACCGCCGCATCCGCACGCTGCAGGATCAACTCGAGAACTTCGGCGCGAAGATCGCTGCGGGCGAGCCCGACGGCAACGAACCGGTACATCTGCATCGCCGCCGCGACGATGCGTCCGACAACCCCGACGTGATTCCGCCGCCATCACCCCCTAATCGGGAGGCGATCGGCGGTTGATCCGGTTCACGAACACCCTCTCACGCCAGCTTGAGCCGTTCGAGCCGTCCGGCGATGTCGTATCGATGTACGTCTGCGGCATCACGCCGTACGACGAGTCGCACATCGGCCACGCCATGAGCTACATCGTCTTTGACGTGGTGAAGCGCTATCTCACCTGGCGCGGCCACAAGGTGAAGCACGTCCAGAACTTCACCGACATTGACGATCGCATCATCGAGCGCGCGAACCGCCTGAAGATCACGACGGACGAACTGGTCGAGCGCTTCATCGGCCTGTACATGGACGATATGCACGACCTCAACGTGCTTGATGCCGATGTCTACCCGCGCGCCACGCGCGAAGTGCCAGAAATGATCGAGATCATCGAGCGCCTGATCGAACGCGGCTACGCGTACCCGGCTGCGTCGCAGCAGAGCGAGTGGTCGGACGTCTACTACCGTGTCGGCGCGAAGTCCGACTACGGCAAGCTCTCGCACCGCACACAAGACTCGCTGCTCGCTGGCGCTCGCGTTGAATCGGGTGAGCAGAAGGAAAACGCCGCTGACTTCGCTCTCTGGAAGGGCGCGAAGGCCGGCGAGCCATCGTGGGACAGCCCGTGGGGCAAAGGCCGCCCCGGCTGGCACATCGAATGTTCCGCCATGTCGCTGAAGTATCTCGGTGAGCAGATCGATATTCACGGGGGCGGCGAAGATCTGGTCTTCCCACACCACGAGAACGAGATCGCTCAGACCGAGGCGTTTACCGGCGCTGCTCCGTTCGTTCGCTTCTGGCTCCACAACGCCTGGGTCAAAATGGGCGAAGAGAAGATGAGCAAGTCGCTCGGCAACTTCATCACCATCCGCGATGGTCTGAAGAAAGTCGGCGGCGACGGACTTCGGCTGTGGGTGCTCACGTCGCACTACCGCAAGCCGCTGACGTTCAGCGAAGACACGCTCGATGCCGCGAAGGCTGGCGCCGAACGCCTCCGCACCGCTGCCCGCGCGCCCGGCGGCGATGGCGACGGCGGCATCGACCTCGACTCCTTCCGCGATCGCTTCATCGCCGCGATGGACGACGACATCAACACGCCGCAGGCGCTCGCCGTACTCTTCGATCTGGCGAAGGAGCTGAACCGTGCGCGCGACGAGGGGCACGGCGTAGCCACGGCGCAGGTACTGCTGGTCGAACTCGCCGACGTTCTCGGCCTCCGCCTCGCGCACGCCGAGCAATCGATCGAGGCGGCGCCCTTTATCGATCTGTTAATCCAGATCCGCACCGAGTTGCGCGCCGCGAAGCAGTGGCAGCTCGCCGACCGTGTGCGAGACGGCCTCGCCGAGCTTCACGTGACGCTCGAAGACGGCCCCCAGGGCACCACCTGGAAGCCCGCCTGACACGGAACGGCGATCCTTGTCGCCTGCAGCAAGGCGTGAAGTTGCACTGCCCCGTCGATGGAGCTTTGGCGCCCCGCCTGCACATCGGACGAAGTCCGATCGCGCCTACAGGAAGAAACCGCTGCGTCGTGAAGAAGTTGTCGCCGTGAGCGGAGTTCGATCGCACGGGCAGCCTTACGCCGCCGTCAGCACCGGCAGCGCCTCGATCAAGTCCGAATCGTCTGGGAACACGTACACCGACATGCGCCATGTGCCGCCCTGCCGCGCGAAGCGGTTGCGAATGCGGTGCAACGCGTCCTTGGCGCTGGCGATATCCGTCTGAACCAGCAGTGCAACGATCGTGTCTTCAAAGGCCAATGCGACGACATCCGATGTCCGCACCGAGGCTAGGGCCACGGCCAGCGCGTACTTCATCTTCTGGTGCATAGGTAGCCCGTCCGGGCGGATCGCTTCGAACTGCAGGATCGTGAACGGGGTGTTGTAGCGCTTCGCGCGCGCGATCTCCTCCTGCAGGCGAGACTGCATATACGATCGGTCGTGCTGGCAAGGCTGTGTGGACACAGGCTCCCCTTTGGGAGCGCGAAACTCCCTTAGAATTATCGGCAGTGGAGGGCCAATGCTGCAGGCCCGGATACGCTCGTCAAGGGATCGGCCGGTATTTGGGCTCCGGCGCATTGCCGGTGCATCGGCGCGTTCCTATAATGGCGGGACGCCCTGAGCATGACGCCCGCCGGTGCGGGCGTGGAGTATCACGACACTTTGGCTGCTACCGACCCCTTGTCCGGCGTCCGTTCCATCCTTGTCCCGGTAGACGGCTCCCCCGCCAGCATGGATGCGGTCACGCTGGCCTGCTCCATCGCGAAGAAGAACAAGGGCAAGGTGTACGCCGTCCACGTCATCGAAGTGAAGCGGTCGTTGCCGCTCGACGCCGAGCTTTCTGAAGAAGCAACGAATGGTGAAGAGGTGCTCATTCACGCCGAGCGCGTCGCCAATGAAGCGGACTTCAAGATCGAAGGCGAGCTGCTGCAGGCGCGCGAGGCGGGCCACGCCATCGTCGATGAGGCGATGGAGCGCGGTGTCGACCTGATCCTCATGGGCGCGGAACACAAAGCGCCGCTGGGCGAGTACCAGATGGGGCGGTTGACTCAGTACGTCGTGAAGGCCGCGCCATGCAACGTATGGCTGTGGCGGCATCCAGTTCGAGCATAGGCGTCCAGGGGTGGGAGCTTAGATGAAGATCGTGGTGATGGGCTGTGGACGCGTCGGTTCCGCGCTGGCGTCCGAACTGAGTGCCGAGGGCAACGAAGTCCTGGTGCTCGACAACGACCCCACAGCGTTTCGGTTTCTTCCTGAGGACTTCCGCGGCACCACGCACATCGGCAACGGCATGGATATCGATGTGCTTGGAAAGATTCATCTCGGCGACGCAGACGCCTTCGTCAGCACGACCCGCGGCGACAACCGCAACGTCATGGCCGCGCAGATCGCCAAGCACGTCTTCGGCGTGAAGATCGTCGCCACCCGCGTCTTCGACCCGTTGCGGGAAGAGATGTACCGCAACATGGGGCTCCGGACGATCAACCCGACACGCGTGCAAGCGAAGCGCCTCAAGCGCGTCATCGAAGCGCCCTCCGACGAGGCCGCAAACGAACTCGTCACCGAGTTCATGCGCCAGGAGGGTCTCTAGCATGGTCATCGAAGCGAAGAAGGGCATGTACATCATCGTCGTCGGCGGTGGTAAGGTGGGCTTCCACCTCGCCAAGGAACTCGTCGAAGCGAACCACGAAGTGCTCGTCATCGAGCAGGACTCCGTGAAGGCGAAGGAGATCGCCGACGAACTCGGAGACATCGTGCTCGACGGCGACGGCTGCGAGGCGACGATCCTCGAGAAAGCCGGCACCGCCCGCGCCGACATGCTGCTCGCCGTTACGGGCGATGACGAGGACAACCTGGTGTCGTGTCAGGTCGCGAAGCAACGCTTCAACGTTGCTCGCACCGTCGCCCGCATCAACGACCCCAAGAACGAGCAGTTCTTCCGTAAGCTCGAGGTCGACATCACGGTCAGCGCCACGTCGGCGATCATGGCCCACATCGAGCAGGAACTGCCGACGCACCACCTGTCGGTGCTGGTAAAGCTCAGGGGCAGCGGTCTGGAGTTGGTAGAGGTTCGCATCCCCGACGACTCGCGCGTCGTCAACCAACCCATCCGCAATATCCAGCTGCCGTACCAGTCGATGGTCGTGCTGGTCGTCGGCGAAGATGGCCAGCCGAAAGTGCCATCAGCCGAAACCGTGATCCACGCCGGCGATGAAGTCGTAGCCGTCACGCTGCACGAGAGCGAAGAGCAGCTACGCGACGCCCTGCTTTCGCCGGCCACTGCGCGCAGCTTCTAGTGAGCGCCGTCCAGCGCGTCGCGTACCTCGGCCCCGCCGGCACAAACACCGAAGTCGCCGCCCTCCGCTACTACCCTGATGCCGAGCGCGTTCCCTGCGCAACCGTCGCCGCCGCCGTGCGCGCCGTGCAGTCGGGCGACGTAGATCGCGCGATCGCCGCGGTCGAGAACAGCCTGCAAGGCACGATCACCGAGACCGTCGATCTGCTGATTCGCGACGACGGCCTCGCCATCTGCGGCGAGATCGTGCTCGCGATCGAGCACTGTCTTATGGTGCAGCCCGGCGCCGGCGCAAACGATATCGACATCATCTACTCGCACCCGCAATCGCTCGGGCAGTGCCGCCGCTATCTCGAATCGCACTTCACCGAGGTGCGGACCGAAGCCGCGCTCTCGAACTCGGAGGCGGTCGCTGTGATGATGCGGACGCCGCGATCGGCGGCGATCGGCCCCGCGCGTGCAGCGGAGATCTACGGCGCCGAAATCCTCGAGCGCGGCATCGAAGACTCCGCCGTCAACAAGACGCGCTTCGTCGTGCTTGGACGCGAAGGTGCGGCGCCCACTGGGAGCGACAAGACGTCGCTGGCCTTTGGAGTGGCGCACGACCGGCCCGGCACCCTCGTCAGCGTCCTGCACGAGTTCGCGGATCGCAGCATCAGCCTAACGAAGATCGAATCGCGGCCGTCGGGCGCCGACCTCGGCGTCTACATCTTCCTCATCGACGTCGAAGGCCACCGCGACACGCCGCTCGTCGCCCAGGCGCTTGCAGCCGTGAAGGAGCAAGCGAACTTCTTCAAGGTCTTCGGCTCATATCCGGCGTGGGTCGAATAGCCTCGCTCCTCGAGCCCCAAAACCTAAAACCCATCACCTACAACCTAACCGCGCTCGCCCCAGCACTCGCGCCTCGCTACGCTTCCGCGAGACATCTCCCATCATCCGTTTCGAACAGGAGACTTTGTGGGCGCGGCTGCGGCTCTCGTTTCGTCCGCGCTGTGGGCGTTCACTTCGGTACTGCTCGCTTCGCAGTCCGGGCGGCTGCGGCCACTGATGATGTCGGCCATCCGCAGCCTCACCGCGAGCCTCATGCTGATTGGGCTGCTCATCGCGACGGATGGCCTTGTGCAGCTCAAGGAGATGACATTCGTCACCGGCGTCTCGATGATGGGTTCCGGCATCATCGGCCAGGCGGTGGGCGATACGCTCTACATCAACGCGCTCGGCTATCTCGGCGTCTCACGCACGTTCCCGATCACCAATAGCGCCTACCCGTTCATCACGTTCGTCCTCGCGGTGCTCCTGCTCGGCGAGAGCGTCACGTGGACGCTGCCGATCGGCGGTGCGCTGATCGTCGCCGGCATTACGTGGATTGTGCTCGAACAGCGGCGCGCGGCCGCCGAGGCGGAGTTGCACGTCGAGCTCGTGCGCGGCGTGATCTTTGCCGTCGCCGCCGCAGCCGCGTGGGCCACGGCCACGATCTGGCTGCGCGGCCAGCAGGGTGATCTTGATGCGCTGGGCGCTGCGAGCCTGCGCATCCCCGCTGCCTCCGCCGCGGTCTGGGCGACTATCGCGATGACGCGAGGTCGCGGCGAGCAGCCGCTGCGCACGGTCACGCGTCGCGGCATCGCCGTCGTATCCGCGGCGGGAGTGCTCGGTACCGGTCTCGGCAGTATCCTCTTCATCTACGCTGTCGGGGAGATCGGCGCGGCGAAGACGGCGTTTCTCACGACCTCCGCGCCCGTCTTTGCGCTGCCCATGGGCGTGATCCTGTTGTCCGAGAAGATCAACGCCCGCACCCTCCTCGGCACCGCCGTCACCATCGCCGGCATCTGGCTCGTGCTGCTCTGATTGCCACCCACTGCGAACTGTCAACTGTGAACCGCAAACTCGTTACACTCCCCGCATGAACCGCCGCCCGACCGTTGCCGCGCTACGTACTCGTATGATCACGGGCCTCGCCATTTTCGGCGTGATCATTGGGGCCGGCACAGCAGGCTACGAAATCATCGAGGGATACTCCTTCCTCGATGCGCTGTATCAGACCGTCACGACCGTCGCCACTGTCGGCAACCGAGAGGTCGCGCCGCTGGACACCGGTGGGCGTATCTTCACGATTTTCTTGATAGTCTTCGGCGTCGGCACGGTCTTCTACCTGCTGACGACGTTCGTCGCCCTCGTCATCGAGGGCGACCTGGGCGCCGCGCTGGGAGTGACCCGCATGAAGACCCGTATCGAGCAGCTCCGCGACCACCACATCCTCTGCGGCTACGGTCGCGTCGGCGAAGAGATCGCGCGCGAGCTGGTCGAGCGTAAGGTCGCGTTCGTCGTCGTCGAGAGCAATCCCGACACGATGCAGCGCGCCGTCGCCGCTGGCCATCTCGTCGTCGAAGGCGACGCCGCATCGGACGACGTCCTCGAACAGGCGGGCATCCGTCGCGCGCGCACGCTGCTCGCGGCTTCCGATTCCGATTCCGGCAACACGTACATCACGCTTACGGCGAAGGCGTTGAATCCGGCGGTATTCGTCGTCGCCCGCGCGGGCAAGCGCGAGAGCGAAGCGCGCGTCCGCCGCGCCGGCGCCGATCGCGTGATCTCGCCGTACGCGCTGAGCGGGCGACGCATGGCGCTCTCCGCTATTCAGCCGAACATGGTCGACTTCATGGAGACGCTCGCCGTCGGGCATAGCGCCGAGCAGATGCTCGCCGAGATCGAAGTCACGGAGGCGTCGGGGCTGTTCGGCCTCTATGTGCGCCACTTTGTCGAATCGTCGAAGCAGGTGAAGGTGCTGGGCCTGCAGCGCGCGAGCGGCGACCTGATCGTCGGGCCCGGCGAAGACGCGCGCCTCGAGATGGGCGATCGTCTCATGGTGGTCGGCCCCGAAGATGCGATCGCCGCCGTCAGCCAGAAGCCGGCTCGCTGACAGGAGGACAACGTGACGATACGCACGCCGCTCTGCGATCTCCTGGGTATCGATATCCCAATCGGCAACGCCGGCATGGCCGGCGGCACGGCGCTGGCCCCGCTTGCGGCGGCTGTCTCAATGGCAGGTGGCCTCGGCGCGATCGGCGGCATCGACCAGCGCGGGCCGGCGTTTCTGCGGGAGCAGATCCACGCGGTGCGCGCGGCGACCGATCGGCCGTTCAGCGTTAACTTGATTGCGTGGATCCTTGATGTCGCGCCGGCGTTTCTCGATGTCTGTATCGAAGAGCGCGTCCCGTCTGTCACGATGAGCTTCGGCGATGCCGGGCCGCACATCGCCCGCACGAAAGACGCCGGCATCACCGTGATCCGCCAGGTGCAGACGATCGCGGCGGCACGTGAGGCAGTCGCGCAGGGCGTCGACGTGATCATCGCGCAGGGCGGCGAGGCCGGCGGCCACACCGGCAGCGTTGCGACGATGGCGCTGGTGCCGCAGGTCGTCGATCTGGCGGGCGAGATCCCCGTGATCGCGGCGGGCGGCATCGCCGACGGGCGCGGGCTCGTTGCGGCGCTCGCGCTCGGTGCGCAGGGCGTGATCATGGGCACCCGCTTCGTTGCGTCGGAGGAGTGCACCACAAGCGCGCACGAGCATCGCGAGAAGATCATCGCCGCCAGCGCCGACGACACGATCTTCACCGACGTCTTTGACATCGTCGATGGGATGAAGTGGCCGGCGGGTATCAGCGGCCGCAGCATCAAGACGGTGTTCGCCGCCGAGTGGCACGGCCGCGAGTCCGATCTCGTTGCGCTTCGGGCCGAGATCATGGCGGAGTCCGGCACGCCGAACGAAGCGCCGGTTCGGGCGCACAGCGCGTACGCCGGCCAGTCCGCAGGCCTCATCCACGACGTGAAGCCGGCTGCGGCCATCATGCGAGACATCGCAGCAGAAGCGGAGGCCGTCCTGGCGAAGCTACGCACGTAGGGGCACGCGGTGGCGTGCCCTCGGAGCTTCAGCTCCCTCCAGTTAGTTTTCCTATTTGTGGACGCAGCCCTATCCAGCCCGCCTCCGTGTTCTCCGTCCCCTCTGTCGTGAATACGGGCCTCCGTTGTGCTGCGCAGGGCATGACAACCTTGACCGAACGATCGCTTTTCACTCACCACTAACCACTGTCTGCTATGGGGGCGATCTCGGAGCGTAGTTCGTAGATACTGCGGTCTTGCGGTGCCGTGGGGTGCTTGGCGCTCGCCCGCCTACCGTCGCACAATACACGCGTGCGGCAGCCGGCGTCTTCGACGAGAGCGCAACACTTCGCGAGCACGACATGCGCATCGCGCCGAAAAAGTAAAAACTACGATTCGATGTCGCTTATCACCGACACCGAATGCCATAGAAATCACCATAGGGTGACATGCGCCGGCTGGCGTTCGCGCCACGGAGCCCGTTGGAGGCGGCGGAACTTGAAGATTTCGATACTGGACGACTACTTCGACACGGTGCGGACGCTGCGGTGCTTCGAGCAGTTGTCGGCGCACGACGTGACGGTGTGGAACGACCATGTGCAGGACGTCGATTTGCTGGCGGAGCGCCTGCGCGAGTGTCAGGCGTTAGTGTTGATCCGCGAGCGGACGGAGATTCGCGCGCCGCTGCTCGAACGGCTGCCGAAGCTTGAGCTGATCAGCCAGCGCAGCGTGTATCCCCACATCGATATCGACGCGTGCACACGGCTGGGCGTTGTCGTGTCGTCGAACTTGCACGCCGACACGCCGTCGTACGCTGCGGCGGAACTGACGTGGGCGCTCGTGCTCGCGGCGGTGCGCCAGATCCCGCAGCAGGTCGCCTCGATGAAGACGGGCGGCTGGCAGATGGGCGTCGGCAGCACGCTGCGTGGCAAGACGCTCGGCGTCTACGGATACGGCCGCATCGGGAGCGTGATCGCCGGATACGGGCGCGCGTTCGGCATGGATGTCGTCGTGTGGGCGCGCGAGGAGTCGCTGGCGCGAGCGCGCGCCGATGGCTATCGCACCGCGGAGACGAAACAGGCGTTCTTTGAGTCGGGCGACGTGGTCTCGCTGCACATGCGGCTTGTCGATGCGACGCGCGGCATCGTGCGCGCGGAGGACCTGGCGCGAATGCGGCCGACGTCGCTGCTCGTGAACACGAGCCGTGCGGGGCTGATCGAGCCGGACGCGCTCGTCGCGGCGTTGCGCGCGGGGCGGCCGGGGATGGCAGCGCTCGACGTGTACGAGCACGAGCCGCTGGCCGACGTGAGCGATCCGCTGCTGACGATGGAGAACGTCGTGTGCACGCCGCACATCGGCTACGTATCGCGCGACGAGTGGGAGCTGCAGTTCTCGGATGTGTTCGCGCAGATCGTTGCGTACGGTGCGGGTTCGCCGATCAACGTGGTGAATGCTGGGGTTGTGCGGCGGTGACCTCACCCCGGCCCTCTCCGCCCGGCGGAGAGGGGGAACGGCGGCGCGTTGCAAGCATCATGTCATCCTGAGAGCTTGTGAGTTTATTCCGAAACTGAGTTCGATCGGTCAAATTTCGAATCTGTGACGCCATGCGAATCGAGCGGGATCGGTATTTCTTCACGAGCTCTGAGCGAAGTGAAGGATCTAGCGCGGCTGGCGCGATCGTCGCGGGCTACAAGCGGCGCGGTGTCACACCAGTACCAGCGGAGCTTCAGCTCCGCCCACTGCACGATCCGCGAGCTGGCCCCCGTCCCAACGACGTAGCGTGGACGTTCAGTCCGCGCGGCCGCGGGTACCAAACGAGCAAGATCCTTCGCTGCCCTCTGAATGAGAGTCCGCTCAGGATGACAAGATCTACTGCGCCTACGTTTGCTTATTTCGGCAACGAAGCGCGAACCAACTACCGCAGATAATCGACGCGACGACCACTGCCGCAGCAAGCGTCTCTCGCTGGGTTACGCGTGAACGCAACGCGGTGCTGCTTTGTGCTGGCGCCTGCGGTAGGTCAGATTCTTGGGCAATCCCGCCGACGCCGGGGACGTAGATAACGGTCGACGTGGCCGTCGGCGTTGCGGCTGCGGTGGTCGCTGTGGGCGTCGGCGACGCGCTGAGGGTGTAGGTGATGGTGCCGGCGGTGCCGTAGAAGCCGGTGCCGTTGATGTACGGCGACGCCGCGGTGATGTGGTAGTGGTAGATGCCGCCGGAGTAGTCGGCCGTGGGGCCGAAGTGGCCGTGATACTGATCGAGATCGGCGTTGGTGATCGTGATGCCGTTTTCCTTCGGGCCGTAGACGGGGAAGCCGTCGAGCAGGTAGCCGATGAGGGAATCGCTGCCGTTGACGGTGGTGAGGGCGTACGGCTCGGCGTGGTAGTGGTACATGCTGGTCTGCTGCGGGTGGCCGCCGTACTGGTCGAAGCTGTTGATCTCGTTGGTGAGCGGCTGGTTGGGTCCGGCGTACTGGTTGAAGAGCGGCACGCCGTTGACGGCGACGCCGATCGGGCCGAGCGGCGTTGCGGCGTGCGTGACCGCGACTTGCGGGTTCGCGGGGATGCGGAACTCGATGGTTTGCGATCCGATGTGGTTCGGGTTCTGCGCGTAGTTCGGGTTCGTGCCGTTGTAGGCCTCGTATTGAGGGTTCGTGATCGGTGTGAAGTACGGGCTCTTGTGCGCGGGGACGGCGTTCGCCTGGATGACGATGTTGCTACCATCGACCCAGAGCGACGCGGCCGAAGTGAAATGCGCGTAGCCGGACGGCGGGGTCTGGGCGCCGGCGAATCGCGAGCTGACGCCGAGCGCGCAGGCTATCGCGGCGATGATGATGATCGATGCCAGTTGGGTTGTCCGCACGTGGTTGCCCTCCGCGCGTGATTGTCGCACGGGGGCGCGGGTGATGTCTGAGAGTTGGTTAAGAATGTTGCTGTGCGGGCGCGGACCGTGGGATCGGGCGGTTGTGGTGGATGGGTGGTTTGGGCGGAGCTGAAGCTCCGCGGGTACTGGTGTGGTGCCGGTGGCTGGCGTGGCATGCGGGCTGCGGTGGTCGACGAGCTAGATCCTTCGCTTTGCTCAGGATGACAGATTCCCTATGATTCGCGACACCGTGAGACGACCGTCAACGCGGTGCTCAAGCAGGCGCATACGAAGGCGAAGGGGGCGATATGGCAATTGTCTCGGATTCCGGCGTTGCCGCGAGTGAGTCCGAAGCGCGGCTGTTGCGCATCGCCGCCGCCTGCGGCGTCGCCGGGCAGGTCGGGTTCGTTCTTCTCTGGATCGTCTGGGGCTTCGTCGAAAGCGACTACAGTGTCGCGCGGCAAGACATCAGCGACTTCGGTGCGCTGGATGCGTCGCATCCGTTGCCATACAACGTCATCCTTTCGATTACGGGCCTGCTCACCGTCGTGCTGGCTTTTGGCCTGTATCGAAGGCTTCGGCCCGGGATCGACGCGTTCGCCGCGAGCGTGGCGGTTGTCGTGTTTGGCGCGGGCGATTTCCTGGATGGCCTCTTGCGTGAGGACTGCTCGCCCTCAGGGAATGCCGCCTGCCGCGCTGCCGCCAAGGCGGGCGACTTGTCGTGGCATCACACGGCTCACGACCTCGAGTCGCTAGTGACGATCTTGTCGATCACGATCGCTCCCATCTTGCTCGGGTTTGCGTTCCGGCGGCGCCCAGCGTGGGCTGACCTCGCGCCGTGGAGCTTCGTTACCGCGCTGTGGGTCTTTGTCCTGGTGGTGGCGTATACGGTGATCTTCGTTGCGAACGACGGGAGTGCTGTCAGCGGTTTGATCGAGCGCGGGGCGACGCTGGGCGTGCTCTTGTTCGCGGTCGTTTCGTGGCGGTTGTGGCAGATGGCTGACGTCGGGCGCCCGTCGGCGGACGGTGCAATGGGCGGAGCTT
>JANXYW010000013.1 GCA_025355835.1 Chloroflexota bacterium | reverse complement strand
AAGAGCGACATCATCGTTGCGACATCGGCATCGGTGAGGTCCGATGTCGGCTTGGCGGTGATGGTGATGCCGGTGAGGTCGGGTTCGCGGCGCATCATGGCCCCTAGTTTGAACCACAGAGGCGCGGAGGCACAGACGTTGAAGGTTGGAGGTTGGAGAGGGCATGTGGTTGTATGCTTGGGGCGCAATGGAAATGAGCCATGACGCGGCCAAGATTCTCCTTGCGATCGACGGGCTGCTTCCGGCGATCGAAGCGGTGCGCGGCGCGCTGGATGTCGAGCGCCGTCTGCCGGATGATCTCGTTGCAGCGCTTGCCGATGCGGGCGTGTTCAGCATGTCGATGCCGCGCGCCCTCGGCGGACTTGAACTGCCTCCGCTGGAGATGGCGGCCGTTGTCGAACGCATCTCGTGGGCGGACGGGGCAGTGGGCTGGGTCGCGGCGATCGGTTCCGGCACGGCTGCGTACGTATCGTCGCGACTACCGGTGAGCGTTGCAGCATCCATCTGGGCAGACGCCCGAACCGTCGTGTGCGGCAGCATGGCGATCGTCGGCGGGATGGCGACCGTCGTGCCGCGCGGCTTTCGCGTGACGGGCCGTTGGCCGTTCGGCAGTGGCACCTCCAACAGCGATTGGATCGCGTCGGCTTGCTCCATAGCTGATGGCGCCGAGGGCGGCACTACGGGCCCGGCCGCGCAACGCGTAGTGCTCGTTCCTAAAAAAGACTGTCAGCTGTTAGATACCTGGGATGTCGTGGGGCTTCGCGGGACGGGGAGCACGGACTACACGCTCACCGACGTGTTTGTTCCGGAGGAATTCGCGATCGATCGAGCAGCGCCGGCCGTGCATGACGGCCCTTCGTTCCGGCACAGGTTCTACCTGCTTGGGCATGCGCCGCACGCGCTCGGTGTGGCCCAACGCGCGATCGACGCATTTGAGGAGTTAGCCCGCGTGAAGGCGGATGGCCGTGTGGATCGCGTGCTCGCGGGGCGCGCAAGCGTGCAATCCGATATGGCTGAAGCGCACGCGCTTGTGGGCATGGCACGCGCCTATTTTCGCGAAGTAGTTGGCGAGGCGTGGGAGACCGTGTGCGCCGGGGATCCCCTGGACCTTGCGCAGCAGGGGCGGGTGCGACTCGCGATCACCAGTTGCGTTCGGAACGCGGTGCGCGCGATCGACATGCTGTACGAAGCCGCGGGCGCCAGCTCCATTTATGAAACGAGTCCGCTCGCGCGCTGCTTCCGCGATATCCACGTTGCGAGCCAGCACGCTGTCGTGCAAAAGTCCTCATACGCAACCAGTGGTCAAACGATCCTCGGCGTGGACACCGCTGCGCCATTCGTGTTCTGATGCGAGCGGCGACGGGCGCACGGAGGCCCTCACCTCCGGCCTTCGGCCACCTGCTCTCCCTCAAGGGGCGAGGAGGGAGCGGTTCGCACATTTGACGTGTTTCTTGATAGTGATGCGCCACGACGAACGCGGGCGCAAAGGGGTTGTCTCCGGCGGCGACTCGGTGAGCGCCCCTACAGGCGATTCACCCGTCTACGACAGCAGCGTCAGAACGGCTTGAACTCTGGCAGCCAGATCATCACGGGGATGAGGAAGAGGATGATCAGGCATATGACGATGGGGACGTTGTCGTCGAGGAGGCCTTGTAGGGCTTCGGTGGATTTCTTCTGCTTCTTCGACTTCAGGGATTCGATCTGTACGCGGTTGAGCGCGTGGCCGAGGATCGGGATGCACGCGAAGAGGATCGCGAGATAGCTGATCTCGAGCGCGAGCAGCCAGCCGGTGGTGAAGAAGTTGAACTCGCCATCGGCGGCGAGGAAGACGCCCGTTGCGCCGACGGCGATCGTGCCCGGCAGTAGCAGCAACTTGTGGCCGGTGCTGGCGTCTTCGAACGCGAGCAGTTGGCGGTCGAAGTCGGTTTCGCGCCATCCGCGCCAGAGGGCGACCATGACGGCGCCAAGGCCGCCCATCATGAGGAAGAGTGATGCGAAGTGGAGCGTGCGGATGATCTCGGTTGTGGTGCTCATTGGGTGTTGGAGGTTGGAGGTTGGAGGTTGGAGCGGGTGGCGCTGCGCGCGAGGACGGGCGCGAGCGCGAGGATTGATGACGGACGATAGATGATGGAACGCGCGTTCGTGGACGGAGCTAAAGCTGCGTCCTTACGGCCTCGATCGTGACCTTCGCTTCGTGTTCGATCGTCGTTGTGGGACTCAGGCACCGGCGGCACGGACGGGTTCGCGCGGCGTGCTGATCATGCCGGCATCGATGCCTGCGCGCAGTTGCTTCGCGGCGCCGATGAAGTCGCGGAAGAGCGGGTGCGGGCGATCGGGGCGGGAGCGGAACTCCGGGTGGAACTGCGAGCCGACCATGAACGGGTGGTCGACGATCTCGCAGATCTCGACGAGGCTGCCGTCCGGTGATGTGCCGCTGGCGATCATGCCCGCCGCCTCGAGCTGATCGCGGTAGGCGTTGTTGAATTCGTAGCGGTGGCGGTGGCGCTCGACGACATCGGCGACGCCGTACGCGGCCGCGGCCTTCGTGCCGGGAATGAGCTTGCACGGATAGCCGCCGAGGCGCATCGTGCCGCCCTTGTCTTCGATGCCGAGCTGCTCGCTGAGCATGCTGATGACCGGGTGCGCCGTCTGCTGGTTGACCTCGGTGGAGTTGGCGCCGGTCAGTCCGAGAACGTTGCGCGCGAATTCGATCACCATCATCTGCAGGCCGAGGCAGACGCCGAGATACGGGATGCGGTTCTCGCGCGCGTATCGCGCCGCTTCCAGTTTGCCCTCAATGCCGCGGCCACCGAAGCCGGGACAGACGAGGATGCCATCGACTCCTTCAAGCAGCGGTGCGACCGGCTCCTGCTCCAGCTTTTCGCTGTGGATCCAGCGGATGTTCACGCGCACGAGGTGCGCGATACCGGCGTGGATCAGCGCTTCCTTGATCGAGAGGTACGCGTCGTGCAGTTCAACGTATTTGCCGACGACGGCAATCTCGACATTGCCTTGCGGATGCTCGAGTCGGTCGACCATCTCCCGCCACGGCGCGAGGTCGCGCGGCGAGGCATCGAGATGGAGCTTCTCTATCACGTAGTCGCCGAGGTTCTCGTCCTGGAGAACGATCGGCACCTGGTAGATGCTCTCGACGGTCGGCAGCGAGATG
>JANXYW010000418.1 GCA_025355835.1 Chloroflexota bacterium | reverse complement strand
GCCCGAGGTTAGTGTACCTGGGAACTGGCTGCGCCGAGCAGCGTTGAGGGCCTGGTCCTACGCGGCGAAGCGCTATGAACCCCGTCAGATCCGGAAGGAAGCAGCGGTAAGTAGTTTGCTTCGGGTGCCGTAGGGCAACCGGGCCGGAGCTAGCTAGCGCCGTTAAGCCGAAGGGCCTGATCGACGGTGGGTGCACGACCTACTTCTTCCTCTTCTTAACAGGCGGTCCGGGTGGACCGCTTCACAAGATGATGATGACGGCATCGCCGCACGAACGACTGACGCGGCTGGTCGCACCAACAGGCGAGGCGCCCGTCCTTTCGAACTGGTACGCCGCACTAACAGGCGATGGCGCCTGTCTTACATCAACAGAGTTGGGATTCCCGATGGGCGCGTGACGGCTGTTCGACGCCGGAACGCGAGGGAGTAGCACTGGGGGCGGGTTGGCACGTACGCCCGGTTCGGGCCGCTTTGACGGCTTGAGTCGCTTTCTGCATGAGGCGGGGGCCCACAGCCTTCTGCTCGATCACCGGCGGCGGCGGCACCTTGCCGTGCTTTCGGCGATCCTCGCCGTGAGCGTGTTCGGGTACGGGCTGTTGCAGCCGCGCAAGGTGCACGTCCAGGCTGACGGACGCGAAGTCGTCGTCGAGACGAACATGTCGAGTAACCCGGCGGTGCTGAGCGGCGCCGGCGTTGACCTTAGGCCGGGCGATCGCGTCACGACGCTTTCCGGCGCCAATGGCGAAGTGCTGCGCGTCGATCGCGCGCGCACGGTGACGCTGCAGGTCGATGGCGCGATGTACGCGCTGCGCACACACGCCGTCACGATCGATCAACTGCTGTCAGAAGCCGACGTTGCGGTGAACGGCCGTGATAGCGTGTTGCAGAACGGCGTACTCGTTTCGATGAACGCGCCCGTCGATCCACCGCATCTCTTCGCATCGCGTGCTCTCGAAGGCGACGCGCCGATCGTCGGCGATATCGCGATTGAGGTGCGGCGCGCCGTTCCTTTCACGATCGTTCAGAACGGGCGTGAGGTGCCATCGACATCGAGCCGACCGACGGTGGCGCAGGCGCTGCGCGAAGCCGGCGTTGTCGTGGGGCCTGGCGATGCGGTGACGCCGGACGTGCAGTCGTCGTTGGAAGCGGACGCGCGCATCGAACTAAGGCATGCGCGCGCGGTGACGGTTGCGTTGCCGAACGGGCACAAAGTGCTGTACACGCTCGCGCTCACCGTCGGCGAGGCGTTGGACAACGAGGGCATTGTGCTGCCGCCGGGAGCGTTCGTCGACCCATCGGCTTCGACGTCGATCACGACCGGGATGTCGGTGCGCGTCGTGCAGCTTTCGGCATCGAGTAACACGGAGATCGAGTACCTCGAAAGCACCACCGTGTATAAGTCGGACTCCAGCCTGCCGCCGGGCGAGATTCGCACCGTGAAGGGCCACGACGGCGCGAGGGTGCGCCGATATGAGGTCAGCTTCGTGAACGGCGAGGAAGCCGGGCGCGATCTGATCGATGAGCGCCTCGATCCGGTGCCTGTCAATACGGTGGTCTACTATCCGACCCGCACGGGCGCCAACGAATCGCAGCCGGCGGACGCGGGTCGCGTGTCGAAAACACTGCGGGTGTACGCGACCTGGTACGACCCGGCGAGCAGTGGCCGCGCTTCCAGCGATGAGGCGTACGGGCGCACCGCGAACGGCAGCATCGTCACGTACGGTATCGTTGCGGTGGATCCGAGCGTCATCCCGCTGGGTACGAAGATGTTCGTTCCGGGCTACGGCTACGCGATCGCGGCGGATACGGGCGGCGCCGTGAAGGGCTACATCATCGACCTGGGGTTCCCGGATGGAGTTGAGGTTGACTGGCAGTCGAAGTGGGTCGACATCTACATCCTCTCGTAGCCGCACGCGGCCTCCTGTTCGCGCGAAGAAGCGCTTCGGGCAGCACTTCCTTTCCGACATCAACATCCTGAATCGCATCGTCGACGCCGCGGAGATCGCGCCGGATGAGATCGTGCTCGAAGTGGGGCCGGGTCTTGGCGCGCTGACGGCTGTGCTTGCGGAGCGCGCGCGCCGCGTGGTGGCGGTCGAGGTCGATCGGGATCTGATCGGGGGGCTGCGTGCGCGGTTCGCGGATGTGCCGTATGTGACTATCGTCGAGGGTGATGTGCTGGAGCTTTCTGTCGCGGAAGTTTTGGGGTTCACCACTGATGGATTCACCGCAGAGCCGCTGAGAGCGCAGAGGGATGAGGTTGGGTTAGATGAACCCTATGTAGTCGTGGCGAACTTGCCGTATAACATCGCGGCGCCGGCGCTGCGGCGGTTTCTTGAAGGTGATGTGCGGCCTCGGCGGTTGGTGGTGATGGTGCAACTCGAGGTGGCGGAGGCGATCGTCGCGAAGCCGGGGCGGATGAGTCTGATGAGCGTGGCAACGCAGGTGTATGGCGATACGCAGATGGTGATGAAGGTCGCGCCTGGCGCGTTCTCGCCGCCGCCGAAGGTGGATTCGGCCGTTGTGCGCATCGACGTTGCGGCCTCGCCGAAGGTGGACGTGCCGATCGAGGCGTTCTTTCGGATCGTGCGGGCGGGGTTCGG
>JANXYW010000415.1 GCA_025355835.1 Chloroflexota bacterium | reverse complement strand
TTTCGTGATGTCAGCGCGTGGCTCGCGGGGTGACGCTGGATCCGATCCACTAAGAGCACGAAGAGCACGAAGGTTTGTTGGGGTTGGGACGGGGAGCGACGCGTGCATCGCTCAGTTGTCGCCCGTGCGACTCACAGCCGGGGACGGCTGTGCCACTCATTTCCGTGTGCTTGGTGACGCTCGGTCGTTCGTGCGGTTCTTGCTTGTGCGCCGGATTGTCATCCAGAGAGGCTGTGAAGGATCTAGCTCGGGACAAGATGCTTCGCGTTGCTCAGCACGACAGATCGAAACGCGCAGTACCATGCCCGTACTTTGGTCGAGCGGCCAATCGCTAGCCTTGCATGCCGGCGGCTAGCAGGACGCCGTTGTGGATGAGGAAGCTGCGGACGATGTTGCCGGCTTTGCCTTTGCGGATGCGCGAGCCTTCGATCGTCGCCTGCCACTCGTCGATGAGGGCAGCGTAGCGTTCGCGGCCTTTGATGCGGATGCGCTTCTCGCCATCCTTGAGCATCGTCGTCTCTTTGATGATCTGGTCGGGATCGCGGTTGGCGTACACGCAGAACGCCGTGAGCATCGGCAGGCGCTTCGGGTCATCGGTCGTGGGGTCGCCGCCCCAGTGCTGGCGCAGGCCATCGAGCCACGTCCCGACGCTCGCGTAGTCGGTGAGGGTGCGTCGGGTGATGGGGAGTTCTGGTGGTGTGGTGGCGTCGGTCACGCGTGAGTCCTTTTGTGCGAGGTAGTTCGTGATGAGGTCGTAGGTGGAGCGCTTCTTTAGCGCTACGAGCCGTCGTTGCGGATCGCGGTTCTTGGACGGACCCAAAGGTGCGTCCCCACGGCCTCGGATTGAATATTCGTCTTGCACGGCGAGCGGTCGTTGCGGTTCGGGCGGGCGGACAGGTCTGAAGACCTGTCCCTACGGTGGTAGTAATAATGCCCTGCGACTACTTACATCGGGAGGCCGTATTTTTCGGCGAGCTTCTTGATTTCTGCGATGCGGGCGGGGTTGTTGGAGGTTGCGGGCGCCTGGATCATGTTGGCGGCCTTCAGTTCTTCGACGACTTTGTCGTCGCGCTTGAAGGGCTGGCCGTACTTGCCTTCGTGGTACATCTCCTCGAACGGCGGGCGCGGGCGCTGGCCGCCGGCGTCCCAGGACTCGGCGGGGTAGCCGACGAGGATCGTCGAGAGCGGGATCCAATCGTCGGGTGTGCCGAAGACTTCCTTTAGTACTGCGCCGTTCAGCGTGACGAGCCCGACGCCGAGCCCTTCATCGACGCCGGTGAGCAGCGCCTGGCAGACGGCGACGCCGACATCGAACGTCGATGCGATGGGATAGCCGGGGCTCTCGGTCAGCGGCTTGAGGATCTGCGGGTAGACGAAGTCGTCGACGAACTTGTGGCTCCAGCCGTGCGTCGGAGCGAGCGCGCCGACATCGACCAACTCCTTCAGGGGGCGGCCCTCGTTGCGGCGCACGACACCCAGATCGTTGAACCAGTGGATGTGCACGGGCGCCAGCTCGGTGTTGAGGCCGGCGACGGGCGTCTTGAGGCGCTTCAATTGGTCGTCGGTGAGGTCGTCGCGGAAGCCGACGACCGCGCGCGCCCACTGCGCGTTGACCGCGCACGAGGCAAGGCGTGCCGCTTCGAGCATCTTCTGGATCTTCTCGCGCTCGACGGGCCGGTCAGGATCGAAGAAACGAATGGAGCGGCGGCGGCCGATGACTTCCTTGAATTCCATGGGGCCTCCGGTGATGTCGGCGTGGTTGTGGCTGGAATTGTGTGTGGCGCGCGGGTTAGGGTCAACGACCGGATGGAGGCGGGAAGCGAGAGGCGGGAGGCGAGATGCGAGAGCCGTAGAACCAACTGAGGCCGTAGGGACGCAGCTTTAGCTCCGTCCAACGCCCGGGACGGACCTGAAGGTGCGTCCTTACGGCCTCGTTGCGGTGGACGCGTTCCCATTTCGTACGGCTTCGCTGTTTGCTGGCGCACGACCAGATGTCATCCTTTGGGCGCCGAACGAGCACAACAGCAAAGGACCACGCCATGGCATACGAGACGATCCTCTACGAGAAGACGGACGGCGTTGCCGTCATCACGCTAAATCGGCCGGAGCGGATGAACGCGTTTACGGACGTGATGATCCGCGAATGGGCGTCGGCGCTGGACGATGCGCGGCTGGATCGCGACGTGCGCGCCGTGATCCTCACCGGCAACGGGCGCGGGTTTTGCGCGGGCGCGGACCTGCGCGGCGGCTCGGGCATCGGCGCGACGGCGCAGGGCACGGCGCCGCCGGCGGCGGCCGAGCGTCGCAACTGGCTGCGCGACGGCGTGCACATGGTGCCGCGCGCAGTGCAGCTGCTCGACAAGCCGTACATCGCCGCCGTAAATGGATCGGCCGTGGGCGCCGGCATGGACATGGCGTCGATGGCGGA
>JANXYW010000048.1 GCA_025355835.1 Chloroflexota bacterium | reverse complement strand
ACAACGCGCGTCCGCGTCTTCACGACGTGGGGTGTCGTCGAAGGAGAGTATGCGCACGCGCCGGGTGTGCTGCTGAGCAATGCGCTACGCAACGCGGGCGCGGCGGAACGCTACCTGATCCTTACTGCGGCGACGTTTCGCACGTTCGACGGCACGGATCTCGATCCCGCCGCAGCGGCCGCGCCGTTCGTGCTGGTGAACCCGGCGATGGCGTCCGCGATCATCCCGCTGGAGGCGGAGACCGAGGTCTCGCTTTACGGTTAGCCACGAAGGACACGAAGGGGCACCAAGTTGTTGTTTGGGTGGACGGGCGTTGGGATCGGAACATGAGGCTGCGCGGGCGGCACGAGCACCTCGTATCCGTGACCGGGCGGTGTGTGCCACACGCTGGGCGGCCACATGGGGCCGCCCCTACACCCACGCAATCGTGAGCGTTGCCTAACCACGGCCTGTCTCCTACGGCGACTCTGCGATCGGCCACCCCTCTCCACATTTGTGGAGAGGGAGCATTTCGGAGTGTCGCGTGGTGAATGGCGCGAGGGTGCGTACGCGGGTCGACTCGCTCACGTGCGCTTGCCGTGCGCCTTCCTACGATGTGACTTCCTTCGAATTTGTGACAACGCGGCGTGTCGAATAGCGCTCGTGGACTGATCCGGCATCTACACTGCGGCGATGGGGATGAGTCGCGACGGACGGGTGTTGTTGTTTACGCGGACGTTGCGTTCGCTCTCGGACGGGTTCGTCAGCGTGTTGCTGGCGAGCTATCTGGCGCAGCTGGGGTTCTCGGGCGTGCGTGTTGGCGCCGTTGCGACGGCGACGCTGTTGGGGACCGCTGTTGCCACGCTGATCGTTGGGGCGGTGACGAACCGCTTGGGCCGACGGCGCGTGCTGTTCGGCGCGACGCTGCTGGCAGCGGGGACGGGCGTCGCATTCGCATCGTCGAGCGCGTTCGTGCCGGTGCTGCTCATCGCCGTCGTTGGGACGCTCAATCCGACGGCCGGCGACGTCAGCGTGTTCTTGCCGGTCGAGCAGGCGATTCTGCCGCAGACGGTCGACGCGAGTGCGCGCACGCGGTTGTTCGCGCGCTACAACCTCTTCGGCGCGCTGGCGGCGGCGACGGGCGCGTTGCTTGCGGGGGCTCCGGCGGTGCTACATCGGTGGCTCGGGTGGGACTTGCTGCCCGTGATGCGCGGGATGTTCGTGCTGTACGGCGCGTTGGCGCTCGTGAACCTTGCGGCGTATCGGACGCTGTCGCCAGCCGTCGAATCGCAGACCGTGACGCGCAATGCTCCACTGCATCGGTCGCGCGGGACGGTACTGCGGTTGTCGGGGCTGTTCGCGATCGACGCGTTCGCGGGCGGCTTCATCGTGCAATCGATCCTGGCGCTGTGGTTGTTCAAGCGCTACGGCCTGTCGGTCGATCAAGCGGCAGTGATCTTCTTCGTGGCCGGGATCTTCACGGCGTTCTCGTTTCTGGTGGCGGCGCGCGTGGCGGATCGATTCGGGCTGATCAATACGATGGTATTCACGCACCTGCCTTCGAACATCCTGCTGATCCTGGTGGCGTTGATGCCGAACGTCTGGCTTGCGGTGGCAATGTTGCTGGCGCGGCAGTCGTTATCGCAGATGGACGTGCCGACGCGGCAGTCGTATGTGATGGCGGTGGTGGACGAAGACGAGCGCGCGGCGGCGGCGAGCGTCACCGGCGTGGCACGGAGTGTGTCGTCGTCAGGCGGGCCGGTGCTGGCTGGTGCGCTGCTGGGCGCGGCGACGTTCGGGTGGCCGTTGGTGATAGCGGGATCGCTGAAATGCGTGTACGACGTGCTGTTGTTGGTGCAGTTCCGGGGCGTGAAGCCTGCGGAGGAGATCGTGCGTGTCGAGCCGCCGAGACCGGGTTAGCCACGAAGGACACGAAGGGGCACGAAGACGTTGTTTGGGTGGACGGGCGTTGGGATCGGAACATGAGGCTGCGCGGGCGGCACGAGCACCTCACCCGGCGCTTCGCGCCACCCTCTCCACGTCGTGGAGAGGGTGCATTTCGGAGCGTCGTATCCGTGATCGGGCGGTGTGTGCCACACGCTGGGCGGCCACATGGGGCCGCCCTCTACGGCGAGCGTGGTTCTCCGACCGCACGCGTTCGGGTTCGCTATCGCGCGCGATGTTATATTGGCGGCGCATTTTCTGGTTTGGTTTGGGAGGTTCGTTGGGCGTCGATCCGTTGGAGTTTCGTAGCGTTGTCGGGCATTTCGCTTCCGGCGTGACGGTGATCACTACTGCGGCGGGGGATCAGCTGCATGGGATGACGGCGAACGCGGTGTCGTCGTTGTCGCTGGATCCGGTGATGGTGCTGATCTGCGTCGACAAGACGACGCACACGCATCGCGTGCTGGACGCGGGCGGCGTGTTTACGGTCAATGTGCTGGGTGAACATCAGGAGAGCGTCTCGCGCATCTTCGCCAAGAAGGGCGAACCTGAGGTGGGCACGCTGCGTGGGCAGGCGTTTCGTCTCGGCGAGACGGGCGCGCCAATTTTGGAGGACTGCCTTGCGTTTCTGGAGTGCCGGGTCGCCAGCGTGCTCGATGGCGGCGATCATTCGATCTTTCTCGGGCGCGTCGTGAGCGAGGGTGTCGTCGAGGAGATGCGACCGCTGCTGTTCTATCGCGGCGGCTATCACACGCTCGGCGTCTGAGCGGGCGCGCATGGAGGCGCAGGTGGCATCGACGCGCGGCCCGATTGCGACGAATGCTGCGGTGCGTGTGACGCGCGGGCTGCAAGTCCGCAGTTCTTCCAGCAACGACTCAGCGAGCATTGACCGCGGCGGCAGCGGATCCGGGCGGATCGTCGCCATCGATATCACGCGCGGGTTCGCGATCTGCTGGGTCGTGCTGTATCACCTCTGGTCGGATCTGCGCTACCCCAACGTCTACCCGCAGCAGGGCGATTCGTTTCGCGCCGTGCCGCATCGCTTCGCTGAGGGCAACTTCGGTGGCGGCCTGGCGGCGATTGGCGATGCATTTTTTCGCGTCGGGTACCTGGGCGTGCCGCTGTTTATGTTGCTCAGCGGGCTGTCGCTGACGATTGTGGCGCTGCGGCGCGAGCCTGCTCGGTCTCGCGTCGGGCCGTTTCTGTATCGGCGGTTGCGGCGGGTGATGATTCCGTACTGGGCGGGGCTGGCGATCACACTGGCGTTCGCCGCGGCGCTGGCGTTCGTGCAGTGGCAGCGGCATGGCGGGGCGGCGTACATCGACTATTTGCAGCGCGGCGACATCAGCATCGATGGCAATCAGCTCTTTGCCGGCGTGCTGCTTGCGCCACGCATCTTCCGGGACGAGTGGCAGTTCGCGCCGGAGGGATCGCTGTGGTTCGTGCTGCTGATCGTGCAGTACTACGTGCTGTTTCCGGCGCTGCTGGCTGTGATGAAGCGCGTCGGGCCGTGGCTGTTCTTGGCGATGACGCTCGCGATGACACTGGCGTCGCTCGGCGCGATGACGTTGGTGGCCGGCGATCTCGTTGAGCATCGGAGCTGGGTGGAGATGGGCGCGCCGTTCCGGCTGTTCGAGTTTGGCGCTGGGATGACGATCGCGTATCTGCTGGTGCTGCGGCCGCAGACACTGGCGGGCGTTGCGCGCACACGGCTGGTTGGGCTCTCGTCTGCGGCATTGGGCGGCGCGGTGTTCGTGGCGGCGTGCCTCATCGCGCCGGGTGCGCCGATGGCTGTTGTGCAGGGGCCGACGATCGTTGTCGGGTTGGCGCTGATGTTCGTGCCGTTGATCGCGAAGACGCCGGGATGGCTCGAAGTCTCGGTGCCTGGACGTTCGTTGGCGTGGGTGGGTGTGATCTCGTACACGGTGCTGATCGTCAGCGAGCCGCTGCGCTCGGTGACGCACACGATGAGCGCTGAGGGCGCGCCGGACGGCTGGATCGTGCTGTGGGCGATCGCCGGGTTTGTGCCGTTGACGCTGCTGCTGGCGCGGCCGCTCGCACGCGTGCTGAGGCTCGTCGAGCGGGAAGAGGCGCGGCTGACGGTGGGGGAGCTTGTGGGTGGAGTAGCGGCGGGCGGCGGCATCGATGTCGAGGTTGGCGCGACATCGGTGAAGAGCTCATGACGCAGGATGGCGCGGGACGCTCTGCGTGGACGATTTTTCGGCAGGCCGGTCCTTGGATGCCACATGACGCGGGCTGAATGCCCGCGCTCCGGATAGGCAGAACGCATGAACGGTTCTAGGGAGGGCGTCTACCGACGCCTTTACAACGCATGCCCTGCTGCATTGCTGTGCGGTAGGGCCGATGTTACGATCGGCGGAACGTTAGGCGAGGGCCACTTGTTCGCTCTGGCGCGTTGGGGTTGGGGAGTCAGCAGTAGATGGCCGTAGCTGCCACGCATGTCACGCTCATCGAGCGGGCGGATCGCCGCGCGCTGTGGGCGACTCTCCGAACGTATGCCCGGCACCTGCCTCTGCTGGTGATCGTCGGCCTTGTTATCGGCATCCACGTGTCGACGATGCACTACTACTTCTTCGGCGACGACTTCCTCGTCCTGGGCGACATTCATACGCGCTCGTTCCCCAAATACATGAGCGACGTGGTGATGCTGCGCGACCTGACGCCGAACTGGCGGCCGCTGACGATGCTCGTCTACTGGGCCGAGTTCAAGGCGTTCGGATTCAACGCGATGCCGTGGCGCATCGTCAATCTGACGCTGCACATCGCGACCGTGCTGGTGCTGTACACGCTGGTGCTGTCGCTGACGAAGCGGCTGTTCGTGGCGCTCGCGGCGGCGCTGATCTTCGGTGTGTCGGCGTCGGCGGTGCACACGGTGACGTACATAACGGCGTTCCCGCACGTGTTCAGCGAGTTCCTGCTGATCTCGTCGCTCTACACGATGCACCGGTATGTGGCCGGCGGCGAGCGGCGGGCGGCGTGGTACTGGTCGTCGCTGACGCTGTTCATTCTTGGCTTTCTGGCGAACGAAGGCGGCGTCGTGTTGGGTGCGGTGCTGCTCGTGTACTACGCGACGTACTCGCTGGCGAAGCGGCGCGATCTGCTGGACTTCACGCTGAAGATGGCGCCATTCGGGATCGCGTCGGCGCTGCTCGTGAGTGGGTTGAGCGGATGCGGATGCCAGGGCGTCGATAGCGGGTTCTATGGAGCGGGGTGGCACATCCCGCGCGAGACGTGGATCTACATGTCGCGGTTGGCGTACCCGGTGGGCGCGATCCGGCTGGAGCCGACGGCGATGGAGTGGGCGTGGGGCTCGGTCGTGATCGGGTTCGCGATCTTCTTCTTCGTGCGCGGGCCGAACATGGCGCGGTTCGCCGCGGTGGGGATGCTGATTGGTGTCGCGCCGTACGTGCCGGGGAAGATCTGGACCGCGACGCGCTACAGCTACATGGCGACGCCGTTCTTCGCGATTCTCGTCGCCGTGTGTGCGGGGTTCGTGCATCACTACGCGGTGAAGGTGTACAAGCCGGCGGCACACGTGCTGGCGGCGATGGCGTTGGTCGCGGTCGGGGGCTTGTACTCGTGGCAAACGATCCATCAGACGCAGCCGTTTCTGCGCGCAACCGATCGCTGGCGGTTGCTGGCCGACGACTTGCAGGCGAACTACGAGACGGTTCCAGCGGGCACAACAATTTACGTAATCGACGACGAAGGATTGTGGTCCAATCCGTTATGGCAGCCTACGTGGATGACATCGGTGGGTCACGCGCTTTATGGTAAAGACGTCAGCGTGCGCGCACTGCCGACAGAAGATCTTGCGCGGCTCGAAAAGAGTCTTGATGGGACGCTGTATGTGGTACAACTGGAGGACGGCCACCTGACGGTCGTTCCACCACACACGGTGAGGCTTCATCAGCAAGAATAGCGCGCGAGCTACATGACACGGATCCGGCGACACCTCTCCGGCCTCGGTCTCATTCTTCTTACCGCGCTTCTTCTCCGACTCCTCTGGATTTCTTATGTCCGACCCGATCCAACAGACGGGCGGTTCGACGACACCGCGTGGTATCGCGGCTCCGCGCACTTTTTCTCTATAGGTGAGGGTTACCTCAATCCGTACTCGGGCACGCCGACCGCAGCGTGGCCGCCGGGATATCCGGCATTTCTTGGCACCGTGTTCAAGATCTTCGGCGAGGGCGTGTGGCAAACGGCGAGCGCGAATCTTGCGCTGTCGTTGCTCACCGTCATCGTGGTGTACGGCATCGGGCTGCTGTTGTTCGATCGGCGCACAGCGCTGGTCGCGGCGAGCGCGACGGCGTTGTGGCCGGGACAGATCTTCTTCACGTCGCTGACGTTGTCGGAGCCGCTGTTCACGTTTCTGTTTTCGCTGGCGATCCTGCTGATGCTGGCGGTGCCGCGGGTGCGTGCGTGGCGCGGCGGGCTGATCATCGCGTTCGGCGTTGTGACGGGGGTGGCGGTGTTCACGCGCGGGCAGGCGGTGCTGCTGATACCGGTTGCTGTCGTTGCGTGGGGGATGTGCGGCTACCGATGGCGGCCGGCGGTGAGCTGGGCTATTCTGGCGTCGACCGTACTCGTCATAATGTTGGTGCCGTGGGCAGTGCGGAATCAGCGCGAGATCGGCACGCCGGTGATCGTGGCGACGAACTTCGGGCCGAATCTGTGGATCGGCAACCACACCGGCTCGACGGGGCGGATGAACATTCCGGAAGTGGAGCCGCCGCAGGCGAGCCGCGCGGGGCTGACGCAGGGCGAGTACGAAGTGAAGACGAGCAACCTCGCGCTGCGGAAGGGGCTGCGGTACGTATTCACGCATCCGACACGGGAACTAGAGTTGGCCGGGATCAAGATACGCGCGATGTACGAGGCCGATTCCACCGCGCTGGACTGGAACGCCGCGTATCATCACGACTTCTACGTCTCGCAATCGTTCGAAGAGAGCCTGCGGAGTCTGGCGAATGGGTTCTGGTTTGCGATGCTGATTCTTTCGGGCGCCGGGATCATCGCGAGTCGATCGCGGCTCAACGGGCCGCTGGGTGTGTTGCCGATCCTCGTAGTCACGTGGACGGTGTTTCATCTGCTGTTCTTCGGCGACTCGCGCTTTCACTATCCGATCGTGTTTGCGTTCGCGCTCATGGGCGCGCGGGGACTCGTCGTGATCTTCGATGCGCTGCGGCGGCCGCAGACGAGCCTCGACAAGAGTTACGCGGCCGCGTGAGCATCGATACACCTGCGACGAAACGCATCGAACCAGAACGCGTGCCTGGTGCATCGCCGAGCGCCGCGCCCGACGTTCGGCGCGCGAACATGCGGCTCGATCTGATCTTGATGCTGGCGCTGTTCGTGCTGGCGATCGTGCCGCGTGCGGCGTGGGTGGCGTACAACGATCGGCCGCCGCGGGGCTTCAACGATCCGCTGTTCTACTCGCTCTTCAGCGATCGCATGGCGGATGGCGACGGCTACACGCGTCCGACGGGCGAGAAGTTCGCGTACTACCCCGTTGGGTACCCGGCGACGGTCTCCGTTTTGAAAAGGGCGCAGGACATCATCGGCGTCCGGCGCAGCACGTTCTCGATCAAGATGATGAATGGCTTGTTCGGCGCGATCACCGTGATGCTGGTGTTTCTGCTGGCGAGCCGCATCTTCGATCGGCGGACGGGCGTTGTGGCGGGAGCGTTGCTCGCCGTCTTTCCCAGTCAGATCTTCTATACGGGCACGGTGCTGTCGGAGCCGCTGTTTACACTGATGTGGATCGGCGCGCTGACGGTGCTGCTGTGGAAACCGTGGTCGCGCGAAGGCATGCCGTGGCCGCAACTATTCGGCGCGGGACTGCTGCTGAGCTATGCGACGATGACGCGCGGAATCACACTCGTGTTTCCGGCGCTGCTGCTGGCGGTGTGGCTGTTTCACCTGCAATCGAAGAAGCGCGCGCTGGTGCAGGCGCTTGTCGTGTGGGCGGGAATCGCGGTGCTCGTGGTGCCGTGGTCGGTGCGGAACACGGTTGCGTTTGGGCAGATCACCGGGCCATCGACAAACGTTGGCGACGATCTTTGCATCGGGAACTATTTGGGTGCGCAGGGCGCGTTCACGTTGCAGGGAACGTGTTTCGCGAACGACGCGGGGAAGACGCCGCAGCAGGTCGAGCTGGATCGCAACAGTGAGGGCGTGCGCATCGCGATTCGCGATGTGGCGTCGCATCCGTTCCGCATGCCAAAGCTCGTAGCGCAGAAAGCGTACTGGCTGCTGTACAAGGACGATGACGGCATCTGGGCGGCGGAGTCGTACGGGAACGACTACTTCATCCCCAACTTCCGACGCGAAGTGCTCGCGTTCGCAGCGAACGGCATCTACTACGCGACGGGGCTGCTCGTGCTCGTGGGCCTGCTAGCGTTCGTGCTGGCGCGGGATCTGCGGCGGCTGACGGTCGTGCTGGCGTTCCTCTACGTGCTGGTGATCCCGTTGGTGTTCTTCGGTGACCCGCGTTTCCACTATCCGGCGATCCCGCTGGCGGTCGTGGTCGCGGCGGCGACGATCGTGCGGCTGTGGGATGCTCGCTGGGGTGATTCGGCTGCGCCGGGCGTATGACAAACGCTGTCGTTTGTATTACGATTAGGTACGGAGCGTCGGTTTGAGAGACCAACTCATTGTCGATTTCGGCCTCGACGAACACATCGCTCGACACGGCATCTACGTCGAGGAAGTGCTGGAAGTGTTCTACAGCAGGCATGTGCGATCCAGCGGTCATAGCGGTCGGATCCGGATCATCGGGCAGACTGTCTCCGGCCGATTCCTGACGTTGGTCGTGGGCAAGCGCGGTCAAGGGCGGTTCGCGCTCGTCACAGCGCGAGACGCTGATGAGGCGGAACGGCGATTCTTTCGTCGCAGCCTGAGGAGATAGTTATGCCAGTGCCACGCTCGACCAAGAAAGCAACTCCTGCCAAGAAGAGCCGCATCCCGGACTTCAAGACCATCGAGGAAGAGGCGGAATTTTGGGACACGCACAGCACCACGGAATTCGAGGACGAATTCGAGCCGATGGATGAAGACATCGAGTTCGTCATGGTGCGGGCGCAGCCGAAGAAGCCGATGACGATCCGATTGGAGCCCGATGTCGTGACGCTGCTGACGCGCGAAGCGAAGTCGGTCGGCGTCGGCGCATCGACGTTGGCGCGGATGGCGGTGCTGAAGTACTTGAAGGACTGCGGGCGCGGCACGATGATCCATCGCGATGCCCCGAAGCGCAAGCGGTCGAAGGGCGCAGCGTGATCGAGGGGGTGCGCGCGCATGTGCGGACGCCGGGCGGGCGATGGCTGCTGGCGATACTGGCGCTGGCGTTTGTGGTGCGCGTGCTGGCGGTGGGGTACGTGCATCCGAATCCGCGCGACGGGCGTTACGACGACAGCGTTTGGTACGACACGACGGCGCGGCATCTGGCCGCCGGCGATGGCTACGTGTTCGATCCCACGGTCTGGAAGACGGCCGACGGCACGCGCATCTATCCGAACGAGAACACGCTCTCACCGACGGCGCTCTGGCCGCCGGGATATCCCGCGACGCTGGCTGTTTTGTACAAGGCGACGGGCAATTCAGTGAACGCGGCGCGGTTGCTGAACCTCCTGTTCGGCGCGGTGACGGCGGGGCTTGTGTTCCTGATCGCGCGGCGGCTGTTCGATCTACTGGCGGCGATCTTCGCCGGCGCGACAATCGCGCTGCTGCCTGCGCACGTGCTGTTTACGACGGTGCTGCTCTCCGAGACGTACTTCGGATTCTTGCTGGCGGCGACGCTGGCGGTCTTTGTGTACTTCGTGCTCGATCGCGATCGGCCGAACTTGCTGCTGCTGGTTGGGTTGGGTGCGCTCACAGTGTTCGCGGGGTACGTGCGCGGCGAGTTCCTCGCGTACAGCGGACTGCTGGCGCTGCTGATTGCCGTGCACTTGCGGCAGAAGGCGCTGCTGCCGCTCGCGGCGTTCGCGATCGGTGGCGCGGCCATCGTCGTGCCGTGGGTGGTGCGCAACGAGGCGCAAATGGGCGAGGCGATCGTCGGGACGACGGGATCGGGGCGCGTGGCGTGGCAGGGGCACAATCCGGAGACGGATGGCGGTGCGAGCCTGATCGCGACGACGCAGCTCGAGTCAAAGTTCGACGGACTGAGCCGGAAGGAGATCGAGCTGCAATCGAATCACGAAGGATCGCGGATGGCGCGGCAGTGGGCGCTCAACCACAAGCTCCAGGAGCTGGCGCTCGTGCCAAAGCGGCTGTACCGGCTGTTTCGCAGCGACGAATCGGGCGTGACGTGGGTGCAGAGCAATAAGCCGTGGCTTGGCACGGAAGGCGCAGACCGGCTGATCCGCGTGTCGAGCTTCACGTTCTATGGGCTGATAGCGCTGGCGTTGGCGTCGGCGCGGCTGTGGTGGCGGCCGCGCGACCCGCGGTTCTGGGCGGTGTTCGGCATCGTGCCGTTCTACATGCTGATTTTCGGCGTGCTGTTCATCGGCGACCCGCGCTATCACTACGCGATGTACCTGCCGATCGCGATCTTCGCATCGACGGGCATGGCGGCGCTGTGGCGGATGACGGCGGCGCAGTGGCGTGACGTCATGGGCGGGCGATCGCTGGTGGCGCTACTGCGGACGTTCGGCACACCGGCGCCGTGAATCCACTACGCAGTCACTGGCTGCGATTGGCGGTCTGGCTGGCGATTGCGTCGCCGATCGTGGCGTTTGCGGTGGCGCTGACGCAAGAAGTGAGCTTCACGTTCGCGCTGGCGCTGACGCTGTATATGTGGGCGCTGGTATGCGTCATACTTGCGCTGATCGCGCTGACCGGACTGATGCTACGCGCGATGCACTGGGGGATGCGTGCGTTTCGCGGGTAAAACGGTCGTGGTCACAGGCGCCGGTGGCTTCATCGGCAGCCATCTCGTCGAGCAGCTGATCGCCGAGGGCGCGCAGGTGCGCGCGATGCTGCGGTATACGTCGCGCGGGCAGCGCGGCTGCCTCGATCTGTTGCCGGAGGCGTCGCTGTCGCAGATCGCGATCACGATGGGCGACGTGCGCGATGGCGATGCGGTGCGCGAAGTGATACGCGGCGCCGACGCGGTGTTTCATCTGGCGGCGCTGATCGGCATCCCCTACTCGTACGAACATCCGCAAGAAGTGATCGACACGAACATCGTCGGTACGTCGAACGTGCTGATCGCGGCGAAGGAGCTGGGGACGATCGAGCGCATCGTGCTGACGTCGACCAGCGAGGTGTACGGCTCGGCGCTGCGGGTGCCGATGGACGAAGAGCATCCGCTCCAGGCGCAATCGCCGTACTCGGCGACAAAGATCGCGGGCGATGCACTGGGGCTGAGCTTCCACCGATCGTTCGGGATGCCGGTAACGATCGTCCGGCCGTTCAACGCGTACGGGCCGCGGCAGTCGGCGCGCGCTGTAATCCCAGCGATTATCACGCAGGCTGTTTCCGGGAAGACGTTGCGATTAGGAACGCTCGAAACGACGCGTGACTTCACGTTTGCGGAGGATACGGCGCGCGGATTTCTCGCCGTCGGCGGCGCCGATGGCGCGCTGGGCGAAGTCGTGAACGTTGGGTCTGGTAGCGAAGTGAGCATCCGCGAGATCGTGCGCAAAGTCGGCGAGATCACCGGCGCCGAGCTTGAGGTCGAAGGCGACGAGCAGCGGATGCGGCCGGCGAAGAGCGAAGTGTCGCGGTTGCTCTCCGACAGCTCGAAAGCGGAACGGCTGGCCGGGTGGAGCACCCAGGTGACGCTGGACGACGGGCTGCATCGGACGGTCGACTGGATCCGCGAGCACCTCGATTTGTACCGGCCGCAGGAGTACGCGGTATGAGGGCGGTGATCCTGGCCGGCGGCAAGGGCGTGCGGCTGCGACCGTTGACGTACACGATCCCGAAGCCGCTGCTGCCGGTGGGCGAGAAGCCGATCCTGGAAGAGATCATCGAGCGGCTGAAGCCGTTTGGTGTGCGCGACTTCGTGATTGCCGTTGGATATCGCGCGGAGTTGATCGAGACGTACTTTCGCGACGGATCGCAGCTCGACGTGCGCATCGAATACGTGCGCGAGTCGCATCCGCTGGGGACGGCGGGACCGCTGGCGCTGGCACGATCGTTGTTCGAGGAGTCGCCGGACGAACCGCTGCTGGTGATGAACGGCGATATTCTCACCGATCTCGATATGGGCCTGTTCGTCGAGTTCCACGAGCGCGGCAACTACGAGCTGACCGTCGCGACGCGCAAGTTCGAGCTACAGCACCCGTACGGCGTGCTGCAGCTCGACGGGCCGCGGGTGACGGGTATCGTCGAAAAGCCGGCGGTGATGGACATCGTCAGCGCGGGCATCTACGCCATCCAGCCGTCGGCGCTGGACGTGATCCCGAACGACAGCTTCTTCGACATGCCCGATCTGGTGAACGAGCTGGTGGCGCAGGGTCGCGCCGTCGGTGCGTACCACTTCGTGGGGGAGTGGCTGGCGATCGACCGGATCGATCAGCTCGAGGATGCCGCGCGGATCATTGCGGAGCGGCACGGATAGCATGGTGGTCGGCCTAGTCGTTGGACCGCTTCTCTTCATCGCTGGCGTAGCCATCCTCGTCGGACGAGCCGATGTGGCCCGGTCGATCCATCAGTGGTACGCAACGATCCCCGATCGGCGGCCACGCTGGTTCTGGTGGCACCCTCAGCCAAGCATTCGTCAGGCCCAAGTCGGGGTAGTCATCGTCGCTGCATCTCTAGTGATAGTGGGGTTGGTTGCTTTCGCTTTTGGGTTGAGGAGCCTCTTCTGACGAGACGGAGTGGGGCACCATTCCGGACCAATTGAGGCAGCTAGGTCCAAAGACTCTGGCGCGCGCAAGCGCACCTCACCCCGGCCTTCGGCCACCCCTCTCCACGACGTGGAGAGGGGATCGGACGGAAATTGTTTGTGATAGCACCACGTTCGATGTGAGCGAAGCGCGTGCTGTCTTCGGCGATCTGGTTGCGTTCGGGCGCGGGCGCAGCGGGTTGACTCCTACGGCGACTCGATGAGCGCCCCCTACAGCGGATCGGGCGATGTCGCCGAGGTGCGCCGCGCCGGCCGTGGAGCGAGCGAATGACGGGCGGGGCGCACGCGCTCCATTTCGATTCGGCCAACCTTGTGATTCCATCCTTCTTCGTGCTCCTTCGTGGCCTTCGTGGTTCCCCGGGCTGGAAGCGGTAGAATCGCGGGATGAAGGTTTCTATTGTGATTCCGGTGCGGAACGAGCGCGACACGGTTGTGGCGCTGATCGCGCGCGTGCGGGCGGTGGACTGCGGGATGGCGAAGGAAGTGATCGTCGTCGATGGCGCGTCGACGGACGGGACGCGCGAGGCGCTGCTGGCGCTGGCGCCGTCCGACGATCTGGTGCTGGTGCTGGAAGATGCGGCGCGCGGCAAGGGGCGAGCGGTGCGCACGGGGTTCGAGCGCGCGAGCGGCGACATCGTGATGGTGCAGGACGCGGATCTGGAGCTGGATCCGTCGGAGATCCCTTCGTTGCTGGCGCCGATCGTCGAGGGGCGCACGGATGTCGTGTTCGGATCGCGCTTCTTAGGGCGCGGCCGCGGGCCGACGCCGCTGGTCGGGTACGCGGGCAATTTCGGGCTGACGTGGGCCGTGAACATCCTCTACTTCACGCGTCTCACCGACATTCTTACGTGCTACAAGGTGATGCATCGCGACGTCGCGCGAGCGCTCGATCTGCGCTGCAACGGATTCGATCTGGATGCGGAGATCACGTGCCGGCTGCTGCGCGACGGGCACAAGATCGTCGAAGTGCCGGTGACATACGAGCCGCGAAGTGTCGATGAGGGCAAGAAGCTGAGCCCGAGCGTTGGGTGGAGCGTGCTGCGGGCGATCGTGCGGACGCGGTTCTCGGCGGCGCGGCGGCGGGCTGTCGTCGCAGCGCGCGATGATGTGCGGGAGCCGGTGGCGACTGCGTCGTCGTCGCGCGATCGCGATTCGAGCTAACATCGTCAGTAGCGCACGCGACCAGATGTTCGTCGTAGTAGTTGCGTACTGTGTCGGTCCGGCGTTGCCGGACGGACAGGTCTCCTGCGGCGACTCTTCGACCGCCGACGGCTATCCTACATGCTTCGCGGTGCGAACGGCACTTTCTGCCGAGTCCGTGACGCTGTTCGTGAGCGGAGAAGATCCTTCGCTTCGCTCTGGATGACAGAAGTGTCAGGACGAAGCGTGCTCGAGATGACGGGCGCGCTGGTTCGCTGTGACGGTTTTCATTCATGGCCTGCTAGAATTGAATTGGCGCTGACGGGGCGGTTGTTGTGGTTTCCGTCTGAGCGCATGCATACAGGAGCGCTCGCTTGACCCTCGAAACATTGCTTCCTACGCTCGCTGACCCGGCGAAGACGCCTTCGGCGAAGGAATTGGCTGCGCTGACTTCGCTCGATGGCGAGAATCGCGACCGGTTTCTGGACGTGTGGCGGACGCTGAGCATTCAGCGGCGGCGTGACATCGTCGACCGGCTGGCGGACATCGTCGAGGACAATATCGAGCTGGATTTCGACACGGTGTTCATGTCGGGGCTGGTCGATGATGACGTGCAGGTGCGCTCGCAGTCGGTGAAAGCGCTGTGGGAGTACGAGTACGACGACCTGGTACCGGTGCTGCTCCGGTTGCTGCGCGATCCCGAGGCGATCGTGCGCGGCGAGGCGGCGCTAGGGCTCGGGCGGTTTCTGCTGCGCATGGAGGTGCTGGATCGCGACGACGCGCTGGCGCAGCAGATCGAAGGCGCGCTGCGGGCTCGATATCACGACGAGGCGGAGCTGACCGACGTGCGCGGTCGCTCGATCGAGGCTCTTGGTGTGCGCGGCAAGGACTGGGTGCACGACCTCATCGAGGAGGCGTACAGCAGCAGCGAGCGGCGGCTGACGATCAGCGCCATTCATGCGATGGGGCGCAACGCAGACACTGCGTGGCTGCCGATGATCATTGAAGAGATGGAGAGCGAAGACGCGGAGATGCGCTTCGAGGCCGCCACGGCGGCCGGTGGCATCGCCGACGAAGAAGCGATTCCGCATCTGGCGGAGTTGACGGCGGACGAGGATGTCGAGGTGCAAGAGGCCGCGATTTCAGCGCTGGGGCAGATCGGCGGGCCGTCGTCGCGATCGGTGCTGCACGACGTGGCGTCGGAGACATCGGACGAGCGCGTGTTGGAGGCAGTGACCGCCGCGCTGGCGGAAGCGGACTTCGTGGAAGATCCGCTGGGGTTCAAGATCCATCTCGACGACAGCGTCGCCGATGATGCATCCGAGGACGATGACGAGTGACGGCTGGTGGCGTTGAGCTGCGCGTCGAGCAGGCCGTTTCAGCGGGCGGCGTCGTGTTTCGCCGCAGCGAGCACGGGGTCGAGATCGTGCTGTGCGGCCGCGCGCACGAGAATCTGTGGGCGCTGCCGAAGGGGACGCCAGAGACGGGCGAAACGATCGAGCAGACGGCGTTGCGCGAAGTGCGCGAGGAGTCCGGGCTTGGCGTCGAGATCGTCGGCGACCTGGGCAGCATTGCGTACGTGTTCGCGCGGCCGTCGCAGGGCGTGCGGTTCGAGAAGACGGTGCATCACTTCCTGATGCGGCCGGACGGCAGCGGCAGTGTGGACGCACACGATCACGAGTATGATCGGGTCGAGTGGTTTGCCATCGGCGAGGCGCTGCGGTTGATGACGCATCGCAACGAGGCGACGATCGTCCGGCGGGCGCTGGAAGTGATCGATGCCACCGAGCCAGGAGAAGCGGCGTGACGACGACGGCGCAGGGCGAAGTGGCGCGCGGCGAGCTGGTGGTGCTTCGCGAGAAGCGTTTGGGTGACGCGCCCGACGACTTTCGCTGGCGCAGCGACGCCGAACTGGCGCGGTTCGACGCAGCGCGGCCGTTCGCCTCGGCCTATCAAGATTACCTGGCGCTGTATCGCGATGAGCTGGCGTATCCTAGCCCGTATCGCCGAAGCTTGGCCATCGAGGATGCGGATGGCGCACACATCGGCAACGCGATGTACTACAACATCGACGCGATTCGGCGCGAGGCGGAGATCGGCATCACGATCGGCGAGCGCGCGTTCTGGAGCCGCGGCTATGGCACGGATGCGGTGAAAGCGCTGGTGCGGCACATCATCCGCACGACGGGATTCCGCCGCGTGTATTTGAAGACGCTCGATTGGAACGCGCGGGCGCAACGTGCGTTCGAGAAGGCCGGCTTCCGCGTCTGCGGGCGATCGCGCCGCGGGGGCAACACGTTTGTGGTGATGGAGTACATGTCGGCGTGGCTGGACTTGGCGCACGACTTGTAGTGTCTCCGTTCTTTTCACCGCAGAGCCGCAGAGAGCGCAAAGGGTCTATTAAGGCTCAAGAGACTCGGCGCGGCGATTCGGTGCTGTTTGACCTCACCCCGACCCTCTCCGCCCGGCGGAGAGGGAGTACGCGCGGCCCTGTTGCTTGCCCGGCCTCGCCTCAGTCGATATAACCTTTGCGGTACCCACAGGCATTGAAGGAGCTATTTCATGGGAGCAGAGCGCTCGCATTCCGCCGGCATGATAATCTGCGCGATCAGCGCGATCACGGGACTGTTTTTCACGATTGGCGTGCTGAAGAAGTCGTATATGGCGCTGGCCCTTCCCGTCATGGCGGGGACGTTGGGGGCGCTGTACATCGCGTTCTGGATCGGGCGCGCGTTGATCACGACGCCGATCGAGCCGCCTTCGGACGACTAGCGTTACATCGCAAATGCAACTGTAGGGGCGGACCTGTGTGTCCGCCCTCTTCGTTTCACGACGAAGGCGCGGCGGGCGGTACGAATCCTCACTCCGGCCTACGGCCACCTCTCCCACTAGGGGAGAGGGCTTGGATGGATATCATCGGCGTTTGGCGAGGCATCGGCGCACGCGACCTTCTTGGCGCGCGTAGGCGCGGTGGTCGTTACACTCGCGCATGCCAACATCATCATCATCATCATCATCACAACCAAAGATCGATCGGCTCGTCAAGCAACTACAACTCGAGCAGTTGGATCGCGATCTGTTTCTGGGGGATCCGGGGGCGGGGGAGCGGCGGCTGTTTGGTGGGCTGGTGGCGGCGCAGTGTGTGGTGGCGGCGTATCGGACGGTCGAGGAGGGCGCGCTGCATTCGCTGCACGCGTACTTCTTGCGGCCGGGCAAGCACGGTGTGCCGATCCGCTACGTGGTGTATCGCATTCGCGACGGGCGTTCGTTCACGACTCGCGACGTGGTGGCGTATCAGTCGGGCGAGGCGATCTTCAATCTGAGCTGCAGCTTTGTGCGGCCGGAGGAGGGCATCGCGCATCAGGGTCCGATGCCGGACGTGCCGGGGCCGGACGGCCTGCCGGAGTGGGAGATGGTGCGCCCTGACCGCGCGGATGAACGCGCGATGGTGCGCCGCTGGGTGCGCGACAGCCCGATCGAGGTGCGGTCGTGCGATGCGCCGGATCGGCAGACGCCGGCTGGCGATGCGCCGACGCGCCGGGTGTGGATCCGCGCGAAGGGTGTGCTGCCGGACGACCCGATGGTACACGCGGCGGTGCTGACGTACGCGTCGGACATGGGGCTGATTGCGACGGCGCGTATCCCGCACGGCATCAGCCGTGGCGAGCCGACGGCGGCGTCGCTGGATCACGCGATCTGGTTCCACCATCCGCCTCGATTTGATGGCTGGCTGCTGTACACCAGCGAGAGCCCGATCGCGCATGCGGCGCGCGCGCTGATCCTGGGGCAGATGCACCGTGAGGACGGGACGCGTATCGCGTCGGTGGCGCAGGAGGGGTTGATCCGCGTGCCTCGGGGGTGACGGGTCGTCCACAGATTTCACAGATGGGCACAGATGGGATTCCATGGTTCGCCGAATAGCGTTGAATCGTCGTCGCCTGCCATGCGAACTCAGGTCGCTCTTGCGGAGATAGCCGCGAGAATCTTTTCGATCGCA
>JANXYW010000370.1 GCA_025355835.1 Chloroflexota bacterium | reverse complement strand
ACGTGGGTAGGGCGCTTCTGCGTGGCCGATGGCCGCGTCGAGGAGGAGGGGCCGTGGCTCGGCTCGCTCATCCGTCAGCGCACCGACGAAGAAGCCGACGAACTCTACGTCCTCATCGAGCCCGCGTCCCCGGCTAGCGCCGAATTCACGTCGCAACTCGTCGAGGTCGTCGCGCAGCTCTACAACAAGGAAGCACTCTCGCTTACCGGCGCGCTCACGCGGGCGCTGCGTGCGGCGCACGACCATCTGCGCGAATGGAATCATCGCAGCCTGCCCGAGCATCAGGTCGGCGCCGGCGCGAGCTGCCTCGCGCTGCGCGGCCACGACGCGTATCTCGCACAGGTCGGGCCGAGTCTCGCGTACATTCGCTCGGCGTCGGGCGACGTGCGCCGCATTCAGGCCGATGCGATCGACTTCGAGCACGCGCTCGGTGTTGCCGACGAGTTCGAATCGAAGATCACGCGCATTCAGCTCGCGTCCGGCGATCTCGTACTCGTCGCGTCGACGCAGCTCGAAGAGATCGCGCCGCGCGAACAGATCGAGCGCATCCTCGCACGCGGCTCCGACGAGGCGCTGCCCGAATTTTATCTGCTGTGCAAAGATCGCCCGAACCTCGCGCTCGTGTTGCTCTCGTGCTTCGAGGAGCAGGCAGAGCAGCCGCCCGACTTCCTCACGCGCGACGGTGGCGGCGCGAGCGATCAGAAGATCGTGGCCATCCACGACGAGCCGCCCGCCGCGATCGGCAGCGTGCTCGTCGAAGCGCCCGTCGGCGGCGGACCTGAGTCTGCGGAAGCGTCGCTCGCCGCCGGCATGGCGGACGACTGGGCGCTGCCGCAGCGACCGATCCACGAACAGGTGCGCGAGATCACCGACGCGACTGCGCCGGCGCCCGCGACGGGCGTGCGCCTGCGCGGCGACGGCGCGACGCCGCGCTACAAGCGCACGACGGGGCCGATTCAGCTGCCGCAGCTCCAGATACCGAGGCTGGCGGTGTTCGCCGTGCTCGCGCTGGCGGTGCTTGGCATCGTCGCGTACCTCTACATCCCGGGCTCGCTGAAGGAGAGCCGCGAGTCCGACTTCACGACTGCCGTCGCGTCGGCCCGCGAAGCCAGCGCGCGCGCGCAATCGACCGGAGATCCCGGCCTCAAACGCCAGCTGTTCGGCGAGGCGAAAACGCAGCTCGCGACCGCGGAGAAGATTCACAAGGACAACGCAGATGTCGTCTCGCTTCGCGCGGACGTCACGTCGGCGCTTGCTGTGCTCGACGCCGTGTATGAGGTGAAGGACTTCAAGACTGTCGCCGATCTGGCGCAGCTCGTGACGGGATCGCTCTCCGTCAGCCACGCCGTTGTTGGTGGCAACCAGTCCTACGTGCTTGATGCGAAGGGCAAGCGCGTGCTGCGTGTGCCGCTCGACGGCAGCAGCGCGCCCGAGACGATACTGCAAGACGGCCAGCCCGGCGGCTTCGTGACGGCCGGGCGCCCGATGCAGATCGCTTGGTCGGAGCAATCGCAAAGCTTGCTGATGATCGACGACAAGCGCCAGGCGTTCGCTTACTACCCCGCCAGCAAAGGGACGCTGCCGCTGACGATTCGCGCCGCCGACAGCATCGGCTCGTTCGATGCGATCGCCGCCGGCGCCGGCAACCTCTACGTGCTCGATCTGAAAGAGAAGCAGGTCTGGCGCTACCTCCCCGGCCAAGGCGGCTTCGACAGCGAACGCACGGCGCTGCTCGATCAGGCGGATCTCCGCAACGCGACCGAGCTGGCCGTCGGCGAAGATGTCTATGTACTCGATACCAAGCAGGGCGTCCGGCGCTTCCGCGGCAAGGCCGAAGCAGCGTTCCAGATCGCCGGCATCGATACGCCGCTCGTGTCGCCGGCGTCGATCTCGGTGCTGCCGGGATCGAATCGTATCGTGATCGCGGATCGCGGCAACAAACGCATCATCGTCCTCTCGCAAGACGGCGCATTCCTCCGCCAGATCGTCAGCCCGTCCTTCAC
>JANXYW010000345.1 GCA_025355835.1 Chloroflexota bacterium | reverse complement strand
AGTGCGTAGTCGACCGCAACGGTCATATCGCGCCTCCCTGCGTATCGTTCTCGTCGTGCCGCCATCGCGGCGAGGTCGGAGAATCGTCAGAGAGGCGGACAGCCGGACAGTGCCGGCGTTCGCCTAGTCTGGCGCTTCGCTCTCGTCCGTCGCATCCGTGCTCTCGTCAGCAGCCGGTTCGTCCGCGACCTCAACGGCGTCGGTCTCGTCGTCTGCGGCCACTTCCGGCGCGGATGCTTCCGTCTTGCCTTCGGTGCGCGCCTTGATGTCGGCCATGGTCGTGCCATCTTCGCCGATGACGCTCACGCTCACGCTCGCCGTCACGTTCTTCGTGAGTTTGACTGTGACCTGGTAGTCGCCCAGCTCCTTGATCGGATCGGCCAGCATGACGTTGTGGCGATCGAACTCGCTGCCCAGCGCCTCACCGATCTTCGTCGCGATGTCGGCGCTGCCGACCGAACCGAAGAGCTTGCCCGTCGAGCCGGCCTTCGCCGTGAACGACAACGCCGCCGCTTCGACCCGAGTTGCAACAGCGCGAGCGTCCATGTCGCGCGCGTCCTGCAAGCGCGTTTCGCGCGCAGCCCGCTGCTCCGCCGATTTCACAACGGAAGGCGTCGCACGCATCGCCAGCCGTCGCGGCAGCAAGTAGTTGCGCGCGAAGCCGGGCTTCACTTCCTTGATCTCGCCAATTTTGGCGGTGCCCGTCACATCTTCGAGGAATACGACTTTCACGTCCTGCTCCGTTCTCGCGAGGCGGCCATCATGCCGCTCTCACAAAGAGACGCCGCCCTGCACTGCCTGCGAAATGCGAAGATCGAAGTCGCAAACAGGAAGGCGCCGTCACTGCTTCATACTACGCCGGGTCTTGCCCGGCCCCTATGATAACGGGTCAACGCTGCCTGCGGAATCTCCCCACCGCGTGGGCTTCGCGCTTCGATTCGTGGGAATCGCGACACGAACATCAGTTTCGCACGCATGTACGACCGATGTCAAGACCAGCTGGGCGCCAAACCTTCAATATCACAGATCCCGAGCCGGGATTCCGGGGTAGGGGCGCAACCTGTTGCGCCCGGCGTGCGGCCACCGCGTTCTCGATGTTGACGACCGTGCAACCACGCCCAACAGACGCGATCCCCCGCTGTTTCGTACCTCGTGCCGCGGATACGCTGCGAGCCATGACGCAGCAGTTCGAGCCGCGCATCCGCCGCCTCCCCTTCGCCTTCGCGAGCCTCGATCCGGCTGTGCGCCGCGATCTCGTCTACCTCGATGCAACCGACACGGCGCAGAGCTTCGGCATCCTCTACCGCCCGCCCGCGCACGATCCGAAGATTGCCGTTTACCTCATGCACCCGCGCGGCGAGTTCACGCGCCACTACGTCGTGCCGGAGCTCACGGCGCGCGGCTACGCCGTCTTCGGCCACAACAGCCGCTACCTCAACAACGACATCGACATGGTGCACGAGCGCCTGTTGTTCGACATCGCCGCGGGCATGCGCTACCTGAAGGACGCCGGCTTCGAGAAGATCGTGCTGCTCGGCAACAGCGGCGGCGGCTCACTCCTCGGTTTCTACCAGTCGCAAGCGTGCCACCCGCCCGCCGAGCGTCTGACGAGCACGCCCGGCGGCGAGCGCATCGACCTCACGACGGAATTGATGCCGCCCGGCGACGTGTACATCGCCGTCGCCGCGCATCTCGGCGAAGGCCGATTCCTGCTGAACGCCATCGACCCGAGCGTCACCGACGAAACTGATCCCGTCGCGACGGATCCTGCCTGGGACATGTACAACGCCGCGAACGGCTATCGCCCGTTCCCGCAGCCCAGCTCCTACGATCCGTCGTGGCTCGCGACATATCGCCAGAAGCAGCGCGATCGCGTCAGCCGCCTCGACGCCATCGCCCACACGTACATCGCCGACCATCGCGACGCGCGGCAACAGATGCGCGCGCCGGACTTCGCGTCGCTGCCGGACGACGAGCGCGGCGCCCTCACCCGCCGCAGCTGGCTCGGCCGCTACATGATCATCTACCGCACGCTGGCGAACCCCGCCTACCTCGATCCAGCGATCGACCCCAGCAACCGGCCGCTCGGCAGCATCTTCTCGCCCGGCGACCCGATCATCGGCAACTACGGCCCCGGCGGCCTCGCGCGCGTCATGACGCCGCGCGCGTGGCTCAGCACGTGGAGCGGCCTCAGCAGCCAGGCCGACCTGCCCGACACGATCGGCCACGTCACCATCCCGACGCTCACCGTCTACGCCGACGGCGATTGCGACATTTTCCCC
>JANXYW010000311.1 GCA_025355835.1 Chloroflexota bacterium | reverse complement strand
CCATCCGCGCCGCCTGCCCGCGCTACGCCGCAAATCCACGATCCGTGGTACGGGCGCTCGTGGAGTCGCCGCAGGAGACGACCCGTTGCGCCCACGCTCGTACTGCGCCGACCGTGGCGAAAACCCGTCCCTCTCCCCCTGTACAGTCGTGGAGAGAGTGGCCCGAACGGCCGGGTGAGGTGCTCGTGCCAGCTTCGGTCAATCAACCGCAAGCCCGCAGATCAATCACCCGCAGCTTCGCCAGCCGCCCGCAGATCGCGAAAAACGAAAAAACAGCACATCAATCAACCCCTTCTGCGAAATCTGTGAAATCTGTGGTTCCCGTCCTTTACTGCGTCGGCGCTTCCGTGAAGGCGCTGCGGAGGAAGTTGACGAGGTTCCAGATGTCGGTCTCGGAGAACGCTTTCGCGAATTGAGGCATCGCGCTGCCGGGGTAGCCGTTGGCGATGAAGGAGTAGAACTGCGGGTCGGTGTGGAGTGGCATATGAAGCCGGAAGTCGGTCGGCGCGGGCGAGAGCTCGGCCGCGCCGGGACCGTCGCCGCGGCCATCGATGCCGTGGCAGACGAGGCAGTTCTGTTGGAACAGCAGCTTGCCGCGATCGACGGACTCGGCCGTGGATTTCACCGGGTTGCCGGCCGTGGCGTTCGTCGGCGGGCTGTGCTGCGACACACCAAACGCCAGCACGGCGCCCGCGAGCATCAGCGCCGTCGCGATGGTGATGCTGATCCGGTAGCCGGGCTGCTGCAGCCACCGCAGTTGCTTGCGGTAGAGGATGATCACGGCGCCAGCGAGCGCGAGGACAGCGCCCGCGACTTCGTTCCAGTTGAAGACCTTGAACGGGAGCTCGTACGCACTGACGCCGCTGGACGTGGCCGTCACCTGCACGCGACCGACGGGCAGCACGAAGATGTGCGCGATGTCGTCGCCGTCGGAGCGGCGAACGGTGACCTCAGCGCGCCAGTTGCCGGGTTGCGTGAAGTACGCACCGGCACCGCGGTAGTCACCATCGGCGAACTTGTTCAGCTCGATCTGCGACGGCGCGACGGCGTTCTGCACATCGTCGTAGTTGAACTTCAACCGGGCGTAGGTGGCGGTCGTGACGGGCTTGCCGTCGGCGGTCTGGATGCTGAGGTTGTACTGGTTGATGCCGACGCGGTTCGGCGAGACCTCAAGCGTGAGCTTGATGTCGCCCTGCGTGGCGGCCTGGTTGAACTTCGCGCCGGTCGACTTCAGTGCCTGTGTCTGCGCGATCTCTCCCTTCGCCGTCGCGGTCTGCGTCAGTACGCCGACGGCGGCGAAGACCGCGACGACGATCGCGATCTCGACGATGACGGTGATCGGCAACGCGCGTTGAAGCGCAGCGAGCTGGCGTGTCCACTTCGCGCGTTGCGGCTCGCTGCCGCCGCCACCTTGCTGGTACAGCCCATCGATAACGGCGACGAGGCGCGGCTTCAGCACGAAGGCGTTGAGGCCGGCGACGGCGAGAAGCGGCATGAGGAGAATCAGCTTCGCGAGCAGCACCTTGCCGTACGTGGTGTGGAGCATCGCGTGCGGATTCGGGATCTCGGCGAGCGCGTTGAAGGTGCCGGTGGCGAGCACGAGGATGACGCTGATGCCCGCGATCACAGAGAATCGATCGAAGGCGTTCGCCAAGTAGAGAAAGCTCTCGCTCTCGTCGCGCGCTTTGCGACGGAAGCGCATGAGCGGCGGCAGCATGACGAGCGCGCCGAGCCACGTCGACGACGCGACGACGTGGACGAAGTCGGAAGATGTCGACCAGAACTTGCCCTGGCCGGTCGCGGCGTGGCTGACCATCGAATACGTAAGCAGCGCCGCGACCCCGGCGGCGATGATCGTGCCGAGCCCGGCGTTGCGCTTGCGCTCGCTTCCGCCGAGAAACAGCAGATCGCCGCCAGCGAGCGCGACGGCGATCAGGACGAGCTGGAGGCCGCGGTATTGGCCCGTGCGCACGGTCGTCAGGTACGACCAGAGGCTCGTGCCCGTCTCGAATCGATTGACGGTGCGCAGGATGAGGAAGGCAGCCGCGATGAACGAGAGTGGCAGGAGCACGTGAGCGATGTTGACGAGCCAGCGCTCGGCGGCGTCCAGCGCCAGGTGGTACGGCTCGTCATCGAGAAACTTCGCGGCGGGGCGCAGCACGACGAGCAGGAAGATCGCCGCACCGAGCACCGTCGCGAGGGCGAGCAACGCAATCCACTTGAGCGCGATATCGATGTTGCTCGGAAGGAGCTGGCCCTCGCTGGTGGTCGCGGCGTTGTCGAGCGTGACGCCGGCCGGGAAGGTGCCATCGGTGTTGAGGACGATGAACGGATAGGCGCCTTTGAGATTGTGGCCATCGACGGTGGAGACGTTACTCCACGTAACGAAGTAGAGGCCGGGCTCGAGTGTCTTGACGCCGACGGACGCGAAGGTGGGGTCGTTGTCGTCGAACGCCGTCGGGCCGTCATCGAAGCGGGCGCTGTTGTCCTTGTTGGTGACCTGGATCCGCGTGAGCTTACGCTCAACGCCTTCGCTGAAGTTCAGCACGATGCGGGCGGGCGCGCGCCGCAGCGTCTCGTTGTTCGCGGGGTTGGCGCGAACGAGCGCTGCGTGCGCGAACACCGGCCGCGCCGGTGCGGCGATGATGTTCGCCGCCAGCACCGCGACGGCGATGGCCGCGGCGAAGGCGGCGAGCTTCTTAGCGGTCAATCGCAGCTCCAGCGTTCATCTGCTTCCTTCTACTCTTTACGTCCGCCGTCGCGACAGGTATTGCCACGCGCCGAATCCGACAATCAAGCCAACAATCACTGCGCCGATTACCACGTACAGGTTTGTATCGTCGCTGCCGCCGCTCGTGCTCGTCGAGGTTGTGGTCGGTATTGGCGTGGCGGCGGAGATGCCGGGCGATTGCGTGACGGCGGGTCGTGTCTTGCTCGATTCAGGAGTGTTTGTCGTAGCGGTGCCGCCGGGCGCGGGCGTGCTGGCGACGCCGCCCGCGGCAGTCGCCGTGACATCCTCGAAGCCGAGCGCGGCGAGTTGCTTGTCGTTCGCGAGGTCGACCGCGTTCGGCTGCGTATTGATATAGAAGGAGAACGCGCCCTCGGACGGATCCGCGTCGTCGTCGGAGACGTTCGTCCAGTTGACGACGTACCGGCCGGGCGCCAGGTCCGCCTGTAGTTTCACGGACATCTTCGTACGGTCGGACTCGTCTACGACAGCGGAGCCGGACGTGACAGCGGCACCGCGATCGCGCGTGACTTCGATGCTATAGGTGCCGCTGACCTTCTGGATCTGTTCCGTGAAGATGATTTCGACCCGGGCGGGGGAGGCCGTAAGGACCTCTCCCGCACCGGGCGTTGAACTCTTGTAGCGGGCGTGCGCGGAGACCGGCATGGCGGAAAAGAGCGCGGCAGAAGCCAACGCGGCGACTGCGAGCGGGGCGACGAGCCTGTAGCGAAGGGGCATGGAATGTTGCCTCTCTATTCGGCCGCGTCAAGGGGCCTTGAGGCCGCTCGACGCGATCAGGGTACCAGCGAGCGCGCACGCCGCGAGCACGAAGAATGTTGCGGAGTCATGTGGACTCGTCCCTGGCGGCCGTCAAATGTACAGCGTCGGACAAGGCGTGTGCGTCGCATCCAGCCAGTTCGAGTCGCCGACTACGGTCGAGCAGCGAGCAGGAGCGGCGGCCGGATCTCCGGACGAAACGAGATGCCAACGAGGATGGTGACCGCTGCGGTGATGAGTACCGCCAGCAT
>JANXYW010000268.1 GCA_025355835.1 Chloroflexota bacterium | reverse complement strand
CAGCTGACAAATGGGAAGTACCCGCGTGGCTTCAGCTGCGCCGCTGTTCCGGCGCGAGAACGGGCAACGCGCGGGCTGGAAAGCCCACGGTCATGGAGCGCGGCGAGCGTGCGGCTACTCGTCCAACCTCGGATACCGGTGCCGCTCCCACAGCGTGAAGCCCAAGATCGCAGCAGCCGTGATAGCGACAGGAATCAGCGCGAACAGCGGCCGCGTCGCGTACAAGTAGAACGTGATGCCGAGATCGAAGATCACGACGAACATCACAGCGAGCGGCCAGAACAGCACGCCGAGCACGACGCGCGTGATCACGAGGATGTCCAGGCAGCCCGGCGGTTTGTCGCGATCGTCCGGCCGCTGCTGCTCGTAGTGCACCATGGTCGTATGATATCGACATCGCGTTACAAGGGTGCGCCGGGTGCGAACCGTCGCGGCCGTAGCGTGGGGCTTTTCAGCCCGCGCGGATCTCGTGACCAGAACGACGCGCGTTACCCGCACGAATGCGCAAAGGAGCCTCAACATGAACCGCGAAACAGCCTGGGCGCTGCTCTGCGAATTCACCGAAACCGAAGGCCTCCGTAAACACGGCCTAGCCGTCGAGACCGTCATGCGCCACTTCGCCCGCCAGCACGGAGAGGAAGAAGAGAAGTGGGGTGTCACTGGCCTGCTGCACGACTTCGATTACGAGCGCTGGCCGACGATGGACGGCCATCCGTACGAAGGCAACAAGATCCTCATCGAACGCGGCTGCCCCGAAGACATCCGCACCGCGATTATGGGCCACGCCGACTACACCGGCGTCGCCCGCGAGACCTTGATGGCGAAGACGCTCTTCGCCGCAGACGAGCTGACCGGCTTCGTCACTGCCGTCGCCCTCGTTCGCCCGAACAAGAGCGTCTTCGAGGTCGAACCCGCATCGGTCCGCAAGAAGATGAAAGACAAGGCCTTCGCCCGCCAGGTCAACCGTGACGACATCATCAACGGCGCCGCTCAGCTAGGTGTCGAGCTGGATGTGTTCATAGCAGAGGTCATCGAAGCACTCCGAGCGAATGCGGATGCGTTGGCCCTTCTGGGTACGACATAACGAGTGGAAGCGAGCGCCTATTACTTGACAGACGGGCTAGACTGTAGCCTGATCGGAACGAACAGGAGCGTGTTTAGTGGCGGTCGCGAAGAAGCCCCATCCCGCCCCGATCCGGGCCGAAGATAGCACCCTCCGCAAGCGCACGGCGGCTAAGAAAAAGCCAGCTGCCAAGAAAGCCGCGAACAAGAAGCCAGCGGCGAAGAAGAAGCCTGCATCGTGATTAGCGCGGACGGCAAAGAGACAACAGGTAGTACCCCGCCGGAGCCTGCGTCGCCGACGCCGACGGAGTCGCGGCCAGCGCAGGACTCGACACACAAGAGGAGTGTTGATCCGGGCCGAACCGAGCGGCGACAAGAGCGCTAGCGACCATCAAGACCTCGATGGCCGTTAGAGCTATTGTCGCTTGGAGACCCGCACTCTTTTCGCTAATCCGGTCCTTGTTCTCGGCGTATGAGCCGGCCATCGACCGGGCCACTTCGTCTTTGGCTTGACGCCCCAGTTTCTCTACATCTTTCAAGTGCGGCATGAATGTTCCGCCCTTGAAGTCGCGCGGGTACAGGGAATGGAACGCAGCCACGGCGGCTGCAAAGAAGGCGACACCAGCGCCTATCAACAAACACGTGACGATCGCACCGCCACCTAGCGTCGCGAAACCAGCTAGCCCAATTACGACGGCGGCTACGCCGAATACTTGTACGACCTTACCGTCCATGGCTTCAACATCGTGCAATTGCTGCGCGATGGCGCGCTGGCCTGAGGCGAGGACGAACTCGATCATTTCGTTGTCCGGAACGTCCGACGTGGGCGCAGTCATGTCGCCACGATAGCACGGCGGATCGTAACTAGTTCGAGCACAGGAGGCGAGCAAAGCGAACGTTGCCCGTCCTGGGGTCCGAATGGGTAGTGCAATTCGACCCCGTCCTGTCGTAAGATCGATCCATGAACCGACGCGGCCGGCCCCCGTATCCTGATGTTCTGACGCCGCGCCAGTGGGAAGTGCTCGCACTCCTTCGCGAGGGCCTTTCGAACGAACAGATTGCCCTCCGACTCGGCATCAGCGTCGATGGCGTCAAATTCCACGTGTCGGAGATCCTCAGCAAACTCGGCGTCACCAGCCGCAACGAAGCAGCACAGTGGGAAGGCGAACAGCGCCAGCCCGCGCCAACCGCGTGCGTGGCGGGTATGCGACGGCGCGGCACCTCGCGCCTGGCGCCTCGAACGAC
>JANXYW010000252.1 GCA_025355835.1 Chloroflexota bacterium | reverse complement strand
AGCGAAGGATCTTGCTCGGGACGAGATGCGCCGTGTCGTCCCAACGGGACAGATCGAGCGGCCACAGATCGAGTACCCGCGTAGCTTCAGCAAGCACCAAACTGTTCGAACAGCACCGGAGCGCGCAAGTGAAATCAAAAGCCTGTCATCCAGAGCGAATCGAAGGACCTTGCTCGGAACAAGCTGCGCCGTGTCGTCCCAACGGGACAGATCGAGCGGCCGCAGATCGAGTACCCGCGTAGCTTGAGCTGCGGACAACTGTTCGAACAGCACCGAAGCGCGCAAGTGAAATCCAAAAGCCTGTCATCCAGAGCGAAGCGAAGGATCTTGCTCGGGACGAGATGCGCCGTGTCGTCCCAGCGGGACAGATCGAGCGGCGACAGATCGAAGTAGCCGCGTAGCTTCAGCTGCGCCCAACTGTTCGAACAGCACCGGAGCGCGCAAGTGAAATCCAAAAGCCTGTCATCCAGAGCAAAGCGAAGGATCTTGTTCGGAACAAGCTGCCGCCCGCCACTCAGCAGACAGATCGATTGCGCCATGTACGCTCGTTCGCGCCAACCAGAACATCCGGCGCAGCTAAAGCTACGCGGCTATTTCGCCTCGGTCTGACCGACTGACCGGCTGAGCAGCTCAGCCGCCCGCCCGCTTCCGCGGCATCTTCCGAAACCGCAGCTTCACCAGCTGGCTCGCCATCTTGATGATGTCCTGCGGGAACTTCACGCGCGTGTCCGGATCCTCGACCCAGCGGACGGGCACTTCCTTCAGCTTCCAGCCGCCCTTCTCCGCCATAATCAGCAGCTCCGTGTCGAAGAACCACTCGCCGTCCTGCACGTGCGGCAGTAGCTGCTGCGCGGCGTCGTGCGTCATCGCCTTGAACCCGCACTGCGCGTCGGCGAATTTCGTCCAGAAGAGCAGCTTGATGAACGCAATGTAGCCGCGCGAGTTGATCTCGCGCTTCAGCGACCGCTCGATGTCGCTATCGCGCGAGACGCGCGAGCCGTACGCAACGTCGAAGCCTTCTTCGAGCACGCCCGCCAGCAGCGGCGTGATCATCGCAACATCGGTCGAGAGGTCGACGTCCATGTAGCACATCGCGTCAGCCGGGCTCTCCAGCCAGGCGCGATTCAGCGCCCGCCCGCGCCCCTTGCGATCGAGATGGATGTACGCGCAGTCGTCCGGGTGCAGCGCCGCCAGCTCCTTCGCGACCTCAAGTGTGCGATCCGGCGAAGCGTTATCGGCGACGACGACGCGCCAGCGGTACGCCGCCAGATGCTCGCCGCACCACGCCCGCAGCTTCTCGACGCTGGCAGCCAGCGTCCGCTCTTCGTTGTAACAGGGGATGACGAGATCGACGGATTTCATGTGGGGAGTCTACAGTTTGCAGTTTGTAGTTTGTAGTTCGTGGTTGTCGCCCCGTAGCGCGCGCTTTCCAGCCCGCGCGGTTCCCGTGGCGCACGGCTGCCCAGACGATGGCGGCATCCCAGTATGACATTCCTCTGTCTCGTTCCTGTCCGACAAGCATTGTCGGCGTCACGCGCGCCGCGCAGGCTGAAAAGCCCGCGCTACGAGACGGAGTCGACAGCTCGCGAGAAACGCAGAGAAGGCGCCCGCGGGCGCCTTCTCAAAACTGCAAACTGCAAACTACGAACTGCGAACTGCGAACTTCTTAGTAGTCCATCGGCGGCGGCGCCGGAGCCATGTTCGGCGCTTCCGGAATCTCCGTCACCAGCGTCTCCGTGGTCAGCACCATCGCGGCGATGCTTGCGGCGTTCTCCAGCGCGGAGCGCGTCACCTTCGCCGGGTCGATGATGCCGGCTTTCAGCAGGTCGACGTACTTGTCGTTGCGGGCGTCGTAGCCGTACATCTTGCCCTTGCCGTTGCGGATGTTCTCGACGACGACCGACCCTTCCTGGCCGGCGTTCTCGGCGATGATCCGGACCGGCTCCTCAAGCGCACGCTCGAGGATCGCCGCGCCAGTGCGCTCGTCGCCAGAAAGCTTCATCTTCGCGGCGACAACGGCCGGGATGGCGCGCAGCAGCGCAACGCCGCCGCCGGGGACGATGCCCTCTTCGACGGCCGCGCGGGTCGCCGAGAGCGCGTCCTCGACGCGGAGCTTCTTCTCCTTCAACTCGACCTCGGTGGCAGCGCCGACCTTGATCACCGCGACGCCGCCGGCGAGCTTCGCCAGCCGCTCCTGCAGCTTCTCGCGGTCGAACTCCGACGTCGCCTCTTCGGTCTGCGCCTTGATCTGCTTGATCCGGCCCTGAATTGCCTTGTCGGTGCCGTAGCCCTCGATGATCGTCGTCTCGTCCTTCGTGGACGTGACGCGGCGGGCGCGGCCCAGGTCGCTGACCGTGGCGTTCTCCAGCTTGACGCCCATCTCCTCGGTGACGAACGAGCCGCCGGTGAGAATCGCGATGTCTTCGAGCATCGCCTTGCGGCGGTCGCCGAAGCCCGGCGCCTTGATCACCAGCGCGTTGATCGTGCCACGCAGCTTGTTGACGACCAGTGTCGCCAGCGCTTCGCCGTCGCAGTCGTCGCAGATGATGACGAAGTTCTTCGTGACCTGCAGCACCTTCTCAAGCACCGGCAGGATGTCGCTGACCGCCGACACTTTCTTGTCGGTGATCAGGATGTACGGCTCGTCCAGCGACGCCTCCATGCGGTCGGCGTTCGTGACAAAGTACGGCGAGACGTAGCCGCGGTCGATCGACATACCCTCGACGAATTCCGTCTCGAACTTCAAGCCCTTCGACTCTTCGACGGTGATGACGCCGTCCTTGCCGACCTTCTCCATCACCTCGGCGATCATCGTGCCGACCTCGTCGTCGCCGGCGGAGATCGTCGCGATCTGGGCGATCTGCTCGCGGCCCGCAACGGGCGACGCCAGTTCGCGCAGCGACTTCAGCACCGCCTGCACGCCAATCTCGAGACCCTTCTTCAGGGCCATCGGGTTGGCGCCGGCAGCGACGTTCTTCATGCCTTCGCGCACCATCGCCTGACCGAGCACCGTCGCCGTCGTCGTGCCGTCGCCGGCCACGTCGTTGGTCTTGGTAGCGATCTCCTTGGCGAGTTGTGCGCCCATGTTCTCGAACGGATCGCGCAGCTCGATCTCTTTCGCAATCGAGACGCCGTCGTTGACGACGGCGGGCGGGCCGAACTTCTTGTCCAGCACAACGTTGCGGCCGCGCGGCCCCAGCGTCACTTTCAGCGCATCAGCAAGCTGATCCACGCCCGCCTTCAGCGAACGCCGCGCCTCTTCATCGAATAT
>JANXYW010000243.1 GCA_025355835.1 Chloroflexota bacterium | reverse complement strand
GAGTCCGCCTCCAGCACCATGTTCATCTTGTGCTCGCCCGGATGCACGACGTCGGCGAGGATCTTGATGCCGAACGTGGCCGCGTTCGGCTGGCTGACGTGCTTGCCCAGCATCGCCATCATCTCCGGCTGCTGCGTGGGGCAGGTTTCGAGCGTGTGCTTGTGTTCCACGAAGTAGAGCGGCATTGGAGGTGATCCTTTCATGACCGGCGAAGGTAGGTTGATTCTTCCAGTGTGGCGGATTCATCGAGGGCGAACCAAGCATCGGATTCGACTATCGGCGCGCGGTGCCTCGTAGTATGATGCGGCAACGCGCCAGGATGGCCGCGCGAGGGCGCCCCGACACACGGAATCGCTATGATGCGCACGTTGAAAGCCCGTCTCGGTACGGCAGCTGGCGAGCCCGACGCAGACCGCCCGGCGAACGAGCCGCCGAGCCTGGCGATGGCCGCGTCGGTGGTCGCGCTCGGATTCCTGGGCAGCCGGCTTCTGGGTCTGCTGCGCACGGTCGTCCTCGCCCATCAGTTCGGCACCAGTCCCGATCTCGACGCCTACTTCGTCGCGTTCCGCATCCCGGACCTGATCTTCCAGCTGCTCGCCGGCGCGACACTCGGTAGCGCGTTCATCCCCACGTTCGCGCGTGTCGTCGCGGACCGCGGCGAGCGCGACGGCTGGCGTCTGGCGTCGGGTGTGATGAACCTGCTATTCGCGGCGACGCTGTTGTTCGCCGTACTCGGGTTGTTGCTGGCCCCGCTGCTCGTGCCATTGACGGCGCCGGGATTGGGAGAACATACCGGCGAGCAGGCGCGGCTGACGTCGCTGTCTGTCGATCTGACCCGCATCATGATGCTGTCGCCGGTGCTGTTCGCAGTCAGCGGTATGTGTATGGGGATCCTCAACGCGAAGCATCACTTCTTCGCGCCCGCATTCGCGCCGATGTTCTACAACGCGGCGATTATTGTTGGCGCGCTGATCTCGAAGGACGTGAAGGTGCTCGCCGTTGCGGTTGTGCTGGGCGCGGTGCTGCACCTGGCGGTACAACTGCCCGCGCTGCGGCTCGTCGGTATGCGCTGGCAGCCCGTATGGGACTGGCGCGACAAGGCGGTGCGTGAAGTCGGTCGCTTGATGGGGCCGCGAGTCATCGGCCTCGCGGCATACCACCTGAACTTCGTCGTGGCGACGTTCTTCGCGTCCACGGCGGGCTCCGGTTCGATTTCGGCGGTCAACTACGCGTGGCTTGTCGTGATGACGCCGCTCGGCCTTTTCGGCATGGCGATCTCGACCGCGGTGTTCCCGCGCATGGCGGAGCAAGCCGCGCGCGATGAGAAGCAGTTGCAGGAGACCGTCTCGAAATCGCTGCGACTGATCCTCTACCTGACGATCCCTGCGAGCATCGGGCTCGTCGTGTTGGCGAAGCCGATCACGGCGTTCTTGCTGCGCAGCGGATCGTTCGACGCGACGTCGACCGATCTGGTCGTCTCGGCGCTGGTCTTCTATTCGATCGCGCTCTTCGCGCACGCCGGCATCGAGATCCTCAGCCGCGGCTACTACGCGCTCAGCGACACGCGTACGCCCGTCGCCTTCGCGGTCGTGTCGATGATCGTCAATCTCGTGCTGTCGCTGATCCTCGTGTGGCCGTTCGGCATCAAGGGCCTCGCGGCGGCGCTCTCGGTTGCGACGATCGTCGAGTTCACGTTGCTGATCCGCAACCTGGAGCGGCGGCTGGGCGGGCTGGATGCGGGCCACCTGGTGTTCTCGCTGACGCGCACCATCGCATCGAGCGTGCTGATGGCCGAAGTGATCCTGCTGTGGCTGGCACTGCTGCGCCTGGCCGGGCTGCTGGACCTCGCACGCAAGCCAGAGGCGGCGTTTGCCGTCATGGGCGCGCTGGCGCTGGGCGCCGTGACCTTCTTCTACACCAGCCGCCTGCTGCACAGCGACGAGGCGGAGGTACTTGTGCAGCGCCTGCCGCTTCCCGAGCGGCTGCGGGCGTATCTGGGCAGAGCCGAATAGGCGTTTGCCCCAGCTTGTGAGGCCTCCCGGCGGGTCGATATACTGAGGCAGAAGGTCACGGGCATGGCATGAATTGGGTGCGGCCTCGCGGGCCGCAAATTTTTGTCCCCGAAGGGAAGAGGTCGTTCATTGAGTTTTTCAGACAAGACGTTGGTGTGCCGAGATTGCAAGCAGAACTTCACGTTCACCGCGGGTGAGCAGGAGTTCTACGCGAACAAGGGCTTGCAGAACGAGCCGGTTCGCTGCTCGTCCTGCCGCTCGAACCGCAAGACGACGCGCACGAACGAGCCGGAAGAGGGATACGTCCGCTACGGCGTCTTCGCCAGCTTTGGCGGCAGGACTCCGCGCCAGATGCACCCGGCTACGTGCGCCGAGTGCGGAATGATGACGGAAGTGCCGTTCCAGCCGCGCGGCGACCGTCCCGTGTACTGCAGCGCCTGCTACTCGAAGGTGCGCCCGCCGGAATCGGAGGGGACGTCCGAGCGTGTCGGCTGACGGTTAGCCTTGAATCGGAACACAGAAACGGCCTCGAGAAATCGAGGCCGTTTCGTTTGCTTGCGCGGGATGCGCGTGCGTCAGGCGACCGTCGAAAGCAAGTCGGACGCGTCGTACGCCTGCGGGAACAAGATGCCGCGCTTTTCGTTGAGGTCGGCGTCGGCGTGACGCAGGCAACGGTCGCAGAAGCGTGTGGTGGAGTACGACTCGCTGCAGCGGTCGCAGAGATTCAGCGATGCGGCAGCGTATCGCCACGAGACGACGTGCACGCTGGGGTCGCAGTATCCGCTCATCCCGATCCTCTGGCGTCGAACGTAGCTGGCGCCTCACGTACTATAACGCCCGGCCCAGGCTTCCGTATCCGTCGAACGGCATAGATCTGATCACTCGCCATAACAGGGACCGCCGGCTATGTTGACCTTGGCTCTGTCGAGACCATTCGCAGCACGGCGAATCCCGCCACGCCAATCAGCGCAGACCCCGCGAGGATGCCGAGCTTCGCTTCGTCCGCCAACGCCTGATCCGTGAACGCGAGGCCGGTGACGAAGAGCGACACGGTGAATCCGATGCCGGCGACCATAGCCACGGCCACGACCTGCGGCCAGCCGACATCGCCCGGCAACGCGGCCGCACGCAGCTTCACCGCGACGAACGAAAACAGCGCAATCCCGATCGGCTTGCCAAGCACGAGGCCGAAAATCACGCCGAGCGCCACTGGCGATGTCGCCGCGTCGCGCGCGATGCCGCCGTCGATGGCGATGCCGGCGTTCGCCAGCGCAAAGAGCGGTACGACGACGAAGCTGCTCCACGGGTGAACGGCATGCTCGATCCGGTCGAACATGGATTGGCTTTCGGTTGCTGCTTTCTCCGCCGTCGTGCTCGTTGCGGGCTGATCGATCGGCGTGAGCAATCCCATCGCCACACCCGCGATTGTCGCGTGGATGCCGGACTCGAACACCGCCAACCACGCAACGGCCCCGATGCCGGCGAACACAAAGACGCGCCGCGCGCCGAGCCGGCCCAGCACAAACACCAGCGCGAAGATCGCGACCGCCGCCGCCAGCCACCCGAGCGACAAGTCGTCGGTGTAGAACACGGCGATCACGGCGATCACGCCTAGATCGTCGGCGATAGCGAGCGCCAGCAGGAAGACCTTCAGCGAAAGCGGCACGCGCGAACCCGCGAGCGAAAGCACACCCACGGCAAACGCGATGTCTGTGGCCATCGGGATCGCCCAGCCGTGCTCGCCGCTTCGGCCCAGGTTGAACGCGAGGTAGATGAGCGCGGGTACGGCCATGCCGCCGATCGCGGCGATCACCGGCAGCGCCGCCTTACGAGGCGCGGCCAGTTCGCCGCGCAGTACCTCGCGTTTGATCTCGAGGCCTGCGACGAAGAAGAAGATCGCCATCAGTCCATCGTTCACCCAACCGACGAGCGATAGATCGATGTCGATGACGCGGATGTCGATGGCTACACGCGCGCGCCAAAAGTCTCCGTAGGAGTTGCCGAACGGTGCGTTCGCCCAGAACAGCGCAATGACGGCCGCGGCAAGCAGAAGCACGCCGCTCGCGGTCTCGGTCGCAAGAAACTCCTGGAGCGGGCGCATGAGCAGTGGGATTGGTCGCGGTAGAGAGCGGCGTGATTGCATCGATGAGGCGTCGCGCCGCGTCCTTTCGTTTCCGCAGGCGTGAGGATGGGCCTGCGGCGCGGTTAGAAACCGTACTTCTGCGAGAGGTTGTAGCTCTTGCCGTCGTACGTCGCTGTGAGAGTTCCATCGTCCTCGTGGCGGAACTGGAAGCCCGTTTCGGCGGGGCGCGTCGCCAGCAGCGATGAAGCGATGGCAAGCGACAGATTCGAGTCGAGGAAGACTTCGGCGGCCTCGACGTTGTAGTCGAACTTCTTCCAGCTGATGCCTTCCGAGATCGTCGAGCCTGAGAGCGCACCCGTCTCGGCGGGCTCGATGCTGAACCGAACGGCCTCGGCGTGGCCCTTGCCTTGCCGCTTCATCATATAGACGCCGATTTGCGATTGCTGAATGTGGTTGCGCGGCGAGCCACCGCCGAAAATGACCGTCGATGTCCGTAGTCCGACTTCCTCCGCCAGTAGCACGATCGCCGTCATCTCCAGCACGTCCTGCACCACATCAAACACGATGCGCTTCCCTTCCTCGTGGCGGAAGAAGCCGAGGTCCATGCCAAGCACGGAGTCGCCGATGGCCGGGCAATAGACCGGTGTCGCGTTGTCGTAGCAGGCCGTGATGATGCCGGCTTGCGATCCGATGCCCTTGAAGTAGCCGCCGAGCAGGTACGTGTACTCGCGCGTCGTCATGGGCCGATCGGGCAGTGTGCGCGCGAAATCGAAGATCATCGGTTCGACGCGGCGGTAGTCGGCTTCGTCGCCGAACGTATCCCAGAAGCGGTTGACGTCGGCCTTCGCCAGCGCGACGTCGTCGCTGTTGACCGTGCCCTGGTAGTGCAGGCTGCCGATCGTTTCCAGCATGTCGTGCGTAAGTTGCGCGCCGGTGATGTCCAGCACATCGAGCCGTCGCTGCGTCACGAGCGATCCGATCGCGGGCCCGAAGCCAAGCGGTACCGGCGCCCCAGCGACCGAGCAGAACACGACGCGATT
>JANXYW010000230.1 GCA_025355835.1 Chloroflexota bacterium | reverse complement strand
GGCGCGGGGCTACTGGATGGGCGTGAGGTTTGGGCGCGCGGGCGTCGTCGTGCTCGTCGCGGATGTCGATGGCGTGCCCGCGCCGGGTGTAACGGGAGGCTTCGCGCATCCGGTGTAGTCGTCGGCTCCGTCGAACCAGCGTCCGTCGATCCGGACGTACGCGTCTTCGGTCGCGCCGTTCGCGGCTTGCAGCGTGCCATCGTACGCGATGCTCCACGTGACGTACGCGCGATCTCCGTCGCCGCGGATCACCGTAATCGACTGCGAAACCTTCGCCGGGTCGAACCCGCCCTGCGCCTGCGCCTGGCGCTCCGCGACGAATTGGTCCTTCGAGCACCCAGCCTGCACATCGGGAGCGTACGTCGCGTACAGCCCCGGCCAGTCCGCGTTTCTGGCGAACTGGAGTTGTTGGTCGACCAGCGATCGCAGCCCCACTTCGTCGACCACCATGGCCGTGCCCGTGACCGCGGTCGTGGGCGCCGATTTCGCGCCGGACCCGCCGCACGACGCGAGCACGCCCGCCATCACGAAAAGCGCCGCGGCGCCCGTCCGCCGGGAACGGTTCAGCAGATGGAGTGCCTGATTCATCGCCGAGATAGTATCTCGCTCCGGCGCTGGCGAACAGCATTCGATCCGCGCACGGCCGCCTGTAACCTTGCTATCATTCCGGCATGGACTGGCATGACTACATCGCTTCCAACCCGAAGGTTCTTGGCGGCAAGCCGGCCGTGGCCGGTACGCGGTTAGCCGTCGATTTCATTCTGCGACTCTTCGCGGCTGGTTGGTCGCGCGAACAGGTACTCGATAGCTATCCGTCACTCACGCCCGAGTCGCTACAGGCCGTCTTTGGCTACGCCGCGGAGGTGTTGAAGGACGACGCGATCTATCCGCTGCCAGCTGCCGCCTCTCAGTAGTGCGATTTCTCGCAGACGAGAACTTCCCGCGGCCAAGCGTCGACCTTCTTGTGGCGAACGGTCACGATGTTGCGAGCGTCCTTCGCCGAACACCGCCTGTCGAGGACGACGAAGTAGCCGAGCGAGCTTCTTCCGAGCAGCGAGTCCTCCTTACTTTCGACAGTGATTTCGGTGAAATGATCTTTCGCCGAGGGCTCGAACGGCCGCCGAGTGTGATCTATTTTCGGCTCGATCCCCAGACACCGTTTCAGCCAGCGATGCTTGCAACAGACATCGTGAAGCGCTTCGAAGTCATGGGTATGTTCACGATTGTTGAGGAGGGCTCGGTTAGGCAGCGCCCACTTCCCAACTCACCATGATCACCCGCCGCGCCCCAAACGATCCCCATCGCCGATTCGCGTCGTCAGCAACACCCCGCCATCCACCGCCAGCACCACGCCCGTGATGTAGCGAGCCTCATCGCTCGCGAGAAACAGCGATGCGTAGCCGATGTCCCAGCCCGTGCCTTCGACATCCAGCAACGCTGCTCCACGCCGCCGCGCGCGCATGTCATCGCTCATGCCGCCTGCGTACACCATCGGCGTGAACATCGGCCCCGGCTCGATGCAGTTGACGCGGATCCCGTCGCGCGCGTGATCCGCCGCCAGTCCACGCGTTAGCGCCTCGACCGCACCCTTCGATGTCGCGTACGGCGTCAGTCCGCGCGGCCGCACCGCCGCGATCGACGAGATGTTGACGATCGCGCCGCCGCCGCTCGCGATCATCGCGGGAATCGCATACTTCGCCGCCAGCATCATCGACGTCACGTTGACGCGCATCACGCGCTCCCACGCCGCCTCCTCGATGTCCGGCACGCGCCCGCTCGATCCAATCCCGACGTTGTTCTGCAAGATGTCGAGCTTTCCCCACCGTCCGACAGCATCCGCCACCATCGCCGCGCAGTCCTCCGACTTCGTCACGTCCGCCTCGAACGCCGCCGACTCGCCGCCCTCCGCTGCGATCATCGCCTGCGTCGCCGCCGCCAGCGCAAGCTTTCGATCGACCAGCAGCACCCGCGCCCCCTCGCGAGCAAACAAGATCGCCGCCGCCCGCCCGTTCCCGATCCCGTCGCCAGCGGCACCGGCGCCGGTAACAATCGCCACTTTCCCATCAAGCCGCTTGCTCACGTCAACCTCCGTCGCATCCAGTCAGAGAACTCGCTGGCCTCGCGCACAGTATTCGTACTGATCCCCTCTCCACGACGTGGAGAGGGGTGGCCGAAGGCCGGGGTGAGGTGCCCGTGCCAGCACCGTGCCGTCAAAGAAAGACGCACCATCGCGCGCCCCTAGAACCTAGAACCTCACACTACGCCGCGCTCGCGCAGAAACCCGATCGCCGCGCCAACATCAGCCGCCGGCTGCCTCTGATTGATCTCGAACGTCCGCAGCGCTTCCGCCGGCAGTCCGGCTGCGATGTAGCTCCAGTCGACGTCGCCATTGCCGGGCGCGCGATGGTCGGCGAGTCCGATCACGTCGTGCAGATGCGACCCCAGCGTGCGCGGTCCGTTCGTGTCCAGCCACAGCCGCTTGTCGACGTATCCCAGCCGCGCTTGCACCTCCGCGTGCCCGACATCGTGCCAGTACCCGACCAGCTCCGGCGCGTAGTCCGCGAACAGCCACGCGCCCTCCGCCGGCAACGGGATCTCGTGATAGTGCAGCCGATTCTCGATGCCGAGGCCGATGCCGTGTGCCTCCGCGTGCTTCGCCAGCTCGCGCAACGTCTCGCGCGCCTTCGCGAGCCATGGCTCCGCCATCTCTGCGCGCTTGGCGATGCACGATGCGCGCAGCTCGTCCATGCGCTCGCCGTCGTGCGTGCCGGAGTCGTACAGCCGCCGCATCTCCTTCTCGGC
>JANXYW010000220.1 GCA_025355835.1 Chloroflexota bacterium | reverse complement strand
AGCCGAGGCAAAATCTCCTCGCCCACCACGTACGCCTCCTCCAGATGCGGGTATCCCGACAGAATGAACGTATCGAGCCCCAGCCCCGCGTACTCGCGGATTCGCTCCGCTACCTGATCGTAGCTTCCGACCAGCGCCGTCCCCGCGCCGCCTCGCACCAGCCCCACACCCGACCACAAGTTCGGCGACACGGTCAGCGCTTCCATATCGATGCGCCCTTTGTTCAGTTCGTTCATCCGCTTTTGGCCGACCGACTCCGTGCGCGCGAATCGTCGCTGCGCCAACTCGATTTGCTCCGGTTTCATATCGCGCAACAGCCGTTCGGCGGCGGCCCACGCGTCGGCTTCGTTCTCGCGCGCGATCACGTGCATGCGGATGCCGAAGCGCAGCGTGCGCCCCTGCTCGGCCGCCAGCGAACGCATGCGCCCAACGCGCTCCGCTACCCATGCCGGCGGCTCGCCCCAGAGCAGATACACATCGGCGTGCCGTGCCGCTACCGCTTCCGCCGCGGGCGATGCGCCTCCGAAGTAGATCGGCGGTTGCGTTGCGGCGGCGAACGTCCGGCCGAGGCCGCCCTTCTCGATACGGTAGTGTTTTCCCTCGAAATCGAACGGCGCCGAATCCCAGCACTTCCGCGCGACCGTCACGAACTCGTCGGCGCGATCGTATCGCTCATCGTGGTCCAGAAAGTCGCCGTAGCCGCGCTGTTCGGCCGCATCGCCGCCGACGACGATGTTGATCAGCGCGCGGCCGCCCGTGATGCGCTGTAGCGTCGCCGTCTGCTGCGCCGCGAGCGTCGGCAGGATGAACCCGGGCCGGAACGCGACGATGAAGCGCAGCTGCGTCGTATCGTTCGCAAGCGCCGCCGCCACCAGCCAGGCGTCCTCGCATCCCGAGCCGGTCGGCGTCAGCACACCCTGGAAGCCGAGGCGATCCGCCGCCTGCGCAATCTGCCGCAGGTAGCCGATGTTCGCGCTGCGTGCACTCGACGGCAGCTTGCCCGATGGATCCGGGAAGAAGTCCACGACCGAGCGGCCGTCGCCGGTCGTCGGCAGAAACCAGTGAACTTCTATCGGCCGCGCGCTTGCATCGTCGCTCACTGATCTCTGCTCCTGCCCGGCGCGCGTTACGAGAACGTCGCCTGCTCGCTCTTCGTTCGCGCCAACGCCGCTTCGTCCAGCTCGATGCCCAGCCCGGGCGCATCGGAAAGCGTGATCCAGCCGTCGGCGTCCGGTTCGATGGTATGGCTGAGGATATAGTCGCGTCTGGCCGTCGTCCACTCCGGCGGATCGAACGGAAACTCGATGAACGGCGCGCCGACCGTGCCCGCTGTCAGATGCAGGTTCGCCAGCAGCCCGATGCCGTTGCCCCACGTGTGCGGCGTGAAGATCTTCCCCGCAGCAGCGATCTCTCGCGCCAGCAGCCGCAAGCCGCTGATGCCCATCGTGCACACGCAGTCCGGCTGGAACACATCGAGGCAGCCGCGCGCCAGCAGCTCGCGGAACTCGTACGGCTCGCGCGTCATCTCGCCGCCCGCGATGCGCGTCGCCGTGTGCTGCTTCAGTTCGGCGTAGCCGTCGTAGTCGCCGCGATGCAGCGGCTCTTCGATCCAGTAGAGACGCTCGCCCTCCAGCCGATGCGCCACGTCGATCGCGCGTGCAAGGTCCCACGGCGGCTGCGTATCCCACGGCATGCGCCAGCCCTGGTTGCAATCGACCATCAGCTCCAGCGCCGCGCCGACCGCATCCCGCACCGCCTTCACGACGGCGATATCGTCGTCGATGCTCGGCCGCCCGAAGCGCAGCTTGAGCGCCGGAAACCCGCGCTTGATCGCGCGACGCGCGACGTCGATCGTCGCGGGAATCGAACGGTGCACGCCCGTCGAAGCGTACGCGCGCACGCGGTCCCCCGCGCCGCCGACGAGCTTCCACACCGGCTCGCCGCGAATCTTACCCGCGAGGTCCCACAGCGCGACGTCCATCGGCCAAGGCCGCCCGCTGTGAAACGCGACGTTCGATAGCACGGCGTAGTGCCGGTCGAGATCCAGCGGATCCTCGCCAATGAAGTACGACGCGAAGTCGGCGAACCCGTACATCGCGTCGCCGGAGCCGATGCCGACATGCCCCGCATCGTCGTGGACGCGCACGATGGTCGCGGGAAACATCGTCCGCGGCTTTGGATCCCACGACGCCGGAAACGGCGGATCGAGCGGCAGCTGGTGGTGCGTGATTTCGATGCGCGTGATCACGCTCACGAAAGCGCACCCGCGCAGCCCACGCGTTTCACTCCGTGCGCCATCGAAACCTGAATCACGCCGCAGTCTAGCCCGCGGACCCGCACGAGAGCACCCGGCTGCCATCGCCTATCGCACCGCGCAGCAATCACGTACATTCTCCGAACCAGCGAGAGTGTGGGGAGAGTGCCATGTCCGAAATGTTCGTCCAGTCGCTAAGGAATCGCATTCGCGCCTTGAACACGCTCTGGCAGCGAGCCGTCTCCGACATGACGCTCGATCACGTCAACCATCAAGAACGCGAAGCCGTCCTGCCGATCGCCTTCAGCCTCAGCCACTTCATGCGCGCGCAGGATCAGTCCGTGAGCGGCCCCTTCGTGCGCGGCCAAACGCTCTGGGACGCCGGCGGCTGGGCCGCGAACATCGGCGTCACCGTCGATCGCCTTGGGCGCGAAGAGAGCGTCGAAGAGATGGAAAGCATCCGTTTCGCCGATATGGACGCGTGGCGCGCGTATCAGACGGCAGTGGTCGACCGCACGAGCGGTGTCCTCGACACGCTCACTGAAGAAATGCTCGCCGAAGTGCTGCTGCAACAACTGCCGCCGAACATGCAGAACATCTTCTGCGCAATCGTCATCGGCCCCGGCGCGCCGCTCCGCAAGCTCGACGTGCTCGAATGCTTCGTCTACCAGCACGGCCTGCGCCACATGGGCGAAATCGAACACGGCCGTGCCCTCGTCGGCCTCAAAGGCCTGACGAGCTAGCGGCGCGGACCTCGAGGTTCGCTCTGAGACGATGGTCTCGCAGTTGTGGAGCGCGGGCATTCAGCCCGCGCGTTTTGTGCGGCAAGCATGGTGGAATAGCCGTCTCCGCCTGTGCGGCCGGCATAGCCAGACCGACGCAGCACCTACCGCCGACAATGAACGGCGGCCGCGTGCGCGCACCGCGCGGGCTGAATGCCCGCGCTCCGAACATAGGAATCGACAACAGGATTCACGATCCGCGCCTGCACCAGCGCACCCAGGATCCGTCTCGATCCAAGAGCCCTCTCCACGACGTGGAGAGGGCTCGGCCGACGGCCGCGGTGAGGTGCGCGATCAGCGCCACCCGCTCGGCGAGCCAAGATCCGTCTCGATCCAAGAGCCCTCTCCACGACGTGGAGAGGGTGCGGCCGACGGCCGCGGTGAGGTGCGCGATCAGCGCCACCCACTCGGCGCAGCCAAGATCCGTCTCGATCCAAGAGCCCTCTCCACGACCTGGAGAGGGCGCGGCCGACGGCCGCGGTGAGGTGCGCGATCCACGAACCACTGCGCGGCACCCTACACCGCATCATCCGCGCTTGTGAGATGCGGCACGCGCTTCGCCGGAATCGTGCCCATACGGCCGGCGTTGAAGTCCTTCACCGCCTGCGCTATCTCCTCACGCGTGTTCATCACGAACGGCCCATACCGCGCGACCTGTTCGCGGATCGGGAGGCCGCCGAGCACCAGCACTTCCCATCCGCTCTTCGATGCGACCGGCTGCACGTCGGCGGCGCGGATCGTCAGCGCCTCGCCTTCGCCGAACACGGCGAGTTGTCCTTCGTCGAGCGGCCGCTGCTCGATGCCGGCATAGCCGCGGCCCGAGAGCACGTACACCAGCGCGTTGAAATCGCGCGGCCACGGTAGCGACAGCCGCGATCCCGGCGCGACGGTCGCGTGCAAGTAGGTGATCGGCGTCTGCGTTGCGCCCGGACCGCGATGCCCGTCGAGTTCGCCGGCGATGATCCGCACCAACGACGATCCGTCGTCGTTCGACAGCAGCGTCACGTCGCGCGCTTCAATGTCCTGATAACGCGGCTCCAGCCATTTCTGCGCCGCCGGCAGGTTCACCCACAACTGCACACCGTGGAACAGTCCGCCCGTCACGACCAGGCGCTCCGGCGGCGCTTCGATGTGCTGGATGCCGGCGCCGGCCGTCATCCACTGCGTCGCCCCGTCCGTGATCATGCCGCCGCCGCCTGTCGTGTCCTGATGCTCGAACGCGCCATCGATCATGTACGTGACCGTCTCGAACCCGCGGTGCGGGTGCCACGACGTGCCCTTCGCTTCGCCCGGCCCGTACTCGACTGCGCCCATCTGATCGAGCAGCAGGAACGGATCGGCCATCGAGAGTTCCGCGGTCGGGAACGGTCGATGCACGAGAAAGCCCTCGCCCTCGAGCTGGCTATGCGCCGTCAC